>JAAYEY010000240.1 GCA_012728505.1 Synergistaceae bacterium
GCGTACTGGTCGTTCATCCAGTGAAGAGCCGCGTTGCTCAAAACTGCGTCAAACTCTTCTTTGAAGTGCAGATGCTCTCCGTCAACTACCTCAGATTTCAGCCCAAGAGATCTGGTCGCTTCCACCATTTCAGGGCTTGAGTCGACGCCAAGCACATCGCATCCCATATCAGCCAGTTCTTTGGTGAAAGTGCCGTCCCCGCATCCAAGGTCAAGGATCTTTTCTCCCATTTTAGGTTCAAGCAGCTTGATAACAGGTTTTCCAAAGAGAGGAACAAAATCCGCCCCTTTTTTGTAAATTTCCTGACCCTTGCAATGATTTGACATAGGAAAGCCTCCTTGTGTTCTTCTAGTCTCATTATATTGGAGAGAAGGTAAAAATGCACACTTGCAACTGATAAAGAGAGATTATTTTTTTATCTCTTTTAAAATGGTCATTTTTCTTGACTTAATCAGTCCTTTTGATGTAGTCTAATGCCGTTATTAGTTTGTCCGACCCCGAGTCGAATTGCCTAAAGGATCTTTTCCAAAGGCAAGAGACCAATGGGTGGCTTTGGAAACGGAGCTGCCTCCCGCATTTGGAAAGGGGAAACAGTAAACTTCAAGGGGTCTGCCCTCAGATACCCTTATGTTCTGTCCTCTTCCAGATGCTCAAAGAAGGATATTTATCACAGCTATTATGTGCTGTATTTGAATTCCTTAACAGAGGAGGAACGTGATTTGCGAATTTTAAAAGTCCTGATAGCAGAGGCTGATCCTTTGCTTCAGAAGTTATATTCGGATCTAGTTGCATCAGAGACCGGTTTCACCGTTCTTAAATGTGTATCCTGTGGTGCACAGATGTTTGATTCGTTGAGATGTGTAGAGGCAGATTTAGTTCTTTTAGATCTTTACCTTAAAAATTTCAATGCTCTGGAAGGACTTGAGGGTCTCCGTAAAGAATTTCCTAAGACCGACTACATAGTTGCATCATCAGGAGAGGATCCTAACCTTGTTAGAAAGGCCCTTTGCCAAGGTGTCTTTGAGTATCTGGTCAAACCGTTCTCATTCGAAAGGCTCAAACTTGCTCTGCGTAATTACCACATTTACCACCAAAGCCTCACTAGCAGGACAAGGCCTTGGCAGCAGGAAGACCTTGATTCTCTCATCTCTATGAGATCCAGAGATCTTTCCTGGGCGAACAATCGCTCCATACCAAAAGGGCTTCAACTTAAATGTTTGAATGAAGTGGAGAATTTTCTAAAGGATAACGAAGATACCTTTTCAGCCCAAGAAGTAGGAGATGCCATCGGGGTCTCTCGTTCAACGGCGAGAAGATATCTTGAGTTTTTGACTATGAATGAAAGAGCGGTAGTCGAGTTCGCATACAGAAAAGTTGGAAGGCCCGAAAAGCGGTACAGAACGGCCTTGGCATAGCCGATGCAATAGCGGGCGAACTCTTTTGAGTCCGCCCTTTTTTTATGGCCTAGCGATCTAAATTCCGATAAACTGTCCGGCTATGTAGGCTGCTAATATTCCGCCAGTAAGGACAACAAGAATTCCTCTTCCGTACCATCCCAGTATCAATGCTGACACTGCGCCTGCAGCCGAAGTGTAGATATTGCCGGTTGCCGTGAGCACGTCGGGAAAAATAAGTGCACCCAATACAGCATATGGTATGTAGTGCAGAAGAGCCTCAATAAATTGAGGCAGCTTTCTATCTTCGAGAAAAAAGACGGGAAGTATCCTCGAAGGTGCTGTAACGGCCATCATAAACAATGAAAGAATCATTATCCTCGTCATGGGCGTTGGCTCTCCTTATTAAGCGGAAACATAGCGGCTCCGAAGAGCGCTGCCATACACGTAGCTATCATAATTGCTATTCCTCTATTCATAGATGCGAAACAGGGCGTCCATTTGATAAACGCACTTAGAGCCATTGCTAAGGCCGCTACAACCAGAGCTGATCTGCTTTTTCTCACTGACGGCAGAAGCAAGCCAAGGAAAAGTGCGTAAAGAGCTATTCCCATGCTGTCTTGTACATCTTGAGGCAGAACAGAGGTGCCGAAAAA
>JAAYEY010000241.1 GCA_012728505.1 Synergistaceae bacterium
ATGTTTAAATGTATTTGGTAACTACTTTTTTTCTCTTTACTTCACTCTGTGTTTCGTTTTGCTGGGCATAATAATTCATGAGACATCCGGCTAGGATAATGTCTCTGTCTTCCTTAATGAGATCGGGCATTCTAAGCGTAATTTCCGTCCGTGACGAGCCTCGAATAACTGTCGCATTAATACTTTCTAATCCATCTTCAACCGCTTTACGAATACCTGGTATAAACAACCAGTCTCCGACGGAAAGGTTGCTCTTATCTTCAGAGGAGATGATGAATGGTATCATTCCCCAGTTTATTAGGTTGCTTCTGTATCGTTTTGTCGCATATTCTTCTGCGATATTTGCCAGACCGCCAAGTACTTTCTGGGAAGAAGCTGCTTGTTCGCGGGCAGAGCCGTCTCCCGGCTTAACGGCAACTACCGTGCTGCCAATTTGTGTATTTTTAAGGGCTTCCTCAGTTTTAGTGAGCGTTAGTAAAGCTTTAAGGTCAAACGCAATTTCTCCGTAACCTTCATTAGCTCTATGTCTGCGCCTATTTTCCAAAGCCTGAATTTCTTTCGCCCTGCCTACATATCCTGGATCTTTGCGTGACAGAGTATATTCTGCCAGTTTAAGAGGATTTGAGCGAAGAGAGGAAGTCTCTCCGGACGGAATAAGTTCATCCGTGGTCGTAACCGGGTCATTAATAACCGAGGCTATGCTTAACATCAAATTTTGCGCCAGCGGATAGACCTTAGGCCACGGACGTATATTAGGGCCGTAAACCAGTTTTACCTCTGGCTGAGGCTTACCAAAACCACGATAAACCTTTTTGTCGTATATCTCTTTTCGGAAAGAATACTCAACCTCATGGAGAAATTCTCCATATTGTTCTCCAGAGGTAAGAATTCCGCCGTTTGCTGCAGTTGCTGCTATCGACCTTGCATCCATCAGCGCAACAGATGCAAGCTGTCCCCCATCAGGCTTCGAGCCTTCTCGGTTTGGGAAATTTCTTGTTGCATGTCTAATGCTGAGCCCATTATTGGCTGGTGTGTCACATGCGCCGAAACAGGGACCGCAGAAAGCAGTCCTTATTGTTGCCCCTGCAGACATCAACTCAAGGAGAGATCCGTTTGAGGTAAGGTCCATTTTTATTGGCTGGCTTCCAGGGTACACGCTCAGAGAGAACTCGCCCAAGTTGGCTTTGTCTGTCCTTAGTATCTGAGCTGCTGCGACGATGTTATCCGGAGTGCCTCCGGCGCATCCTGCTATTACTCCATGATTTACACAAAGACGCCCGTTACGGATCTTATCTGTAAGAGAGAGTGAGAGGTTTGGATTACCGATTTGCTTTGATCCTTCTTTCTCGACTTTCTCCAGGATGTCCATTGCGTTTTCATTGAGGTCATCTATCGAATAAACGTTGCTTGGGTGGAATGGTAAAGCTATCATTGGTTTAATTTTATCAAGGTCGATTATTATAGCGCCGTCGTACCATGTCGCTTCCTCAGGTTCAAGCTGTCTATAATCATTGGGTCTGCCGTGTATTTCATAATATTTTTCTACCCGTTTGTCCGTTCTCCATATAGAAGTTAGGCAAGCTGTTTCGGTTGTCATGACATCTATGCCGTTTCGGAATTCAACAGGTAGATTGCTCACACCCGGACCTACGAATTCAAGGACTTTGTTTTTTACAAAACCGTTCTTGAAGACAGCTCCTATAAGCGCAAGGGCAACGTCCTGTGGGCCTACACCCGGACGTGGTGAGCCCTTTAGATAGATGGCTATAACCTCTGTGTGCGGAAAGTCATAGGTATGGCTTAAAAGCTGTTTTACCAGTTCCGGGCCTCCCTCTCCAATCCCCATTGTTCCAAGGGCGCCGTATCGGGTATGGCTGTCAGAACCTAAGATCATTCTGCCGCATCCGGTCATCATTTCTCGCACATAAGAGTGAATTACGGACATATGGGCTGGTACGAATTCTCCGCCAAATTTCTTAGCCGCGGATAATCCATAGACATGGTCGTCTTCATTGATTGTTCCTCCAACAGCACAGAGGCTGTTATGGCAGTTTGTCAGAAGATATGGCACTGGGAATTCCTTCATCCCGCTGGCTATTGCAGTTTCAATTATTCCCACATAGGTTATATCGTGTGACGCCAAGGCATCAAAGCGTATTCCTGTTTTTTTGCCTGTCTTGTCAACGTTGTGGGCTTGCAGAATTCTCGAGGCGATGGTCCCCTCAGACGCCCTTTTCTTATCGGACAGAATATCTTTCATGGGCTTTAGGCCTTCTTTTGCCAAGCGGCCGTTGATTTCATCCATGTTGATTTTATCTGTCTCTTCTACCAAAAGGGTTCCGTGGAGTAAAAATGCGCCGTTTCTGATTAATTTCAACACTGCTACCCACTCCTTTACATTTTTTAGCCTTATTCGTGCTGTACAGCAAATCATGGCCAATATTCATACTTTACTGAATGTTTAAGACAAAAAGAAAAGAAAGAACGTTTTTTGCTAATTTAAAACAGGCAGACTCTCTACCACCTCCGGCGTAAAACCTTTTAATAAAGCCATACATTTATTAAATGTTAACCCCTAAAATTACTTATAATAATGAAGATAGACTTTTGCTATGATAATTTTAAATTAACGCTCTCATTTTACAAATGGACCGCTATAGGTATATATAACTTTCGTAGAAACGTCAATGTCATTATCACAATTTATCTCATATTTGGAATAGTAAGATAATTACCGCCAAATCAACAGGGTGGATTTACTACTTTGTATGAACGATACCGCCCCGTGAAGAAGATATCATTTTTCTGTTTCCGAGAGCTAAAGAAAAGGGCTGAAGGATTTTTATATCCTCCAGCCAGCTAATATTTATTTTTTTGATCGTCCCCGATCAGGTGCTTACAAATCTTTTCTTCTCTTCAGAACAAGCTTTAATGGCCCAGAGTGAGCATAGATGGGAACAGGGATTTTTTCAAACGATCCCTCTTCACTTGTTGATTTCTCTGCCTGTGA
>JAAYEY010000030.1 GCA_012728505.1 Synergistaceae bacterium
ACAGCAAGGCGTACCCCCAATCCGGATGCTGCAAGTTCAAGTATGCCCGGTATTATTCCCGAGGTAGAAATCGCAATGTGCCTGATACCTAAATTCCTCATTTTTGGGTCATTAAGCATCCTGACTGATTTCAGAACTGCTTCGGTATTGAGGAAAGGTTCTCCCATTCCCATGTATACAACATTATTGATGTCACGGTCCGCCGTCTTTTCCATAGCCAGCACCTGCCCTGCTATTTCTCCGGCGGAAAGGTTTCTGATATAGCCTGAAAGGCCTGTTGCACAGAAAGTACATCCGAGAGGACATCCGACCTGGGTGGAAATGCATGCAGTTGCTCTGTCTCCCTGTTTCATGAAGATAGATTCGACGGTTTGGCCGTCACGCAGCTGCCAGAGGTATTTTCTTGTCCCGTCGATCGATGAACGCTCTTCCTTTATTAGTATGGGAGCTCCAAAATCCATTCGACTTTCAAGTTTCTCTCGCAGGGGCTTAGAAAGGTTGGTCATATCATTGGTATCAAATGTTCTTTTCTGCCAAATCCACTCACATATTTGGTCAGCCCGGAATCTCGGCTGTTCGAACTTTTCTTCGAGAAGCCGGCTCCATTCTTGATTATCAAGGTCTAATGCATAAATCTTATTTGCCATCAATTCACCCAAGGCTCAACAAGTTCTGGATAGAGAGGGAACCCTTCTGCCAGTGCTGCCATGTGCGCCTTTACTTCTTTCTTTATGTTCTCGTTTTGCGGGTTGGAAAGAACTCTTTCTATTGCGTCGGAGATGACTTCCATCTCCGGCTCCTTCATTCCTCTGGTGGTAATGGCGGCTGTCCCTAGACGGACTCCGCTTGTTACCATTGGTTTCGCAGGGTCGAACGGTATCATGTTTTTATTGGTTGTAATGCCCACTTCCCCAAGAAGTATCTCTCCCTCTTTGCCGGTAACATTCCTCGATCTTACGTCAAGCAAGATCAAATGGTTGTCCGTTCCTCCGGAAACAAGGCGAAATCCTCTCTCTGTAAGGCATTTTGCGAGCACTTTAGCATTTTTTACTACCTGAGCGGAATACTCTTTGAACTCTTCTGTGCCGGCAAGCAAAAAAGTAACGGCTTTGCCTGCTATCGACTGTACGAGCGGGCCTCCTTGCATTCCTGGGAATACTGTTCTATCGAGAGTCTGGGCGTACTCTTTTTTGCAAAGCACAAAGGCCCCTCGCGTTCCTCTTAGGGTCTTGTGGGATGTTGAACTTACAAAGTCAGAATAGGGTGTTGGATTTGGATGGACTCCTCCGGCTACCAATCCTGCTATATGAGCCATGTCGACAAGCAACACAGCTCCTACTTCATCCGCTATTGAACGAAAACGTGCAAAATCTATAAAACGTGGGTAAGCGCTGGCACCTGCAATAATAAGTTTTGGTTTTGACTCCTTTGCAAGCCGTTCTACCTCGTCATAATCAATTGTCTCCGTTTCTCTGCTTACACCGTAGGCTACTATATTATAGAAACGCCCGGAGAAATTTACGGGATGGCCATGAGAAAGGTGTCCCCCATGGTCAAGCTTCATGGACAGAACTGTATCACCCGGATTCACGGTGGCGAAAAAAACTGCTTGGTTCGCGCTCGCTCCTGCATGAGGCTGTACATTGGCATGGTCAGATCCAAAAAGCTCGCATGCCCTCTTTACTGCTATTTCTTCTATTACCTCGACAAATTCACAGCCGCCGTAATATTTTTTGTGCGGATAACCTTCAGCGTACTTGTTTGTGAGGATTGACCCCTGTATTTCAAGCAGCGACCGTGGCACGAAATTCTCTGATGCGATGAGTTCGATGTGGACTCTCTGCCTTTTAAGTTCTTTCTTTGTGAGATCATAAATTTCAGGGTCGATACTATTAAGAGTTTCTGACATTATCTTGTTCATCTATTGCACCTCAGTTTTAATTTTTTTATATCACTCTAACTCTACTATTATACCAGTTCAGAAACTGTTTGAAGAAGGACGTTGCATCCGTTCTCCAATTCATGTGCATCGGTCCATTCCTCCGGGCAATGGCTCCGCCCTCCGGTGGAAGGAACGAATATCATAACAGAAGGGCAAATGGCAGTTAGAAACTGGGCGTCGTGTGAAGCTCCGCTGATCATCCGCATCGACTTAAGCCCCAGGAAAGAGGCCTTGGCTTCAGCTGTATTAACCATTTCACTGTCAAATACAATGGGTGCAACTTCGGCGACATTTCTGAAGCTGTAGTTTAGCTGACGTTCAGAGGCACAGGAGATTATCAATTTTTCGATTTCTTCTTTCCCTGTTTCGAACAATACGTTGTCGAACTGTCTGAAATCAATGGTAAAGGAGCACTTCCCAGGGACTATGTTTATTATGTCAGGATGTGGTTTTATCCGTCCCATTGTTGCAACGCTTCCCTTTCCGATGCGAAGCGCGAGTTTTTCTGCTTCAAGGGCCAGTTTAGAAGCGGCAAGAAGGGTATCTTTTCTCATATTCATGGGTGTTGATCCTGCATGGTTTGATTCACCAAAATACTCGCCGGTCCACCATGCCAGCCCCTGAATGCCTTCAACTATTCCGATAGGGATTCCCTCAGCATGCAGCCTAGGTCCCTGCTCGATGTGCAGCTCAAGATAGCAGCCGACTTGAACAGTATCACTACCTCTGTATCCGATTCGATTGAGCTCTTCCCCGACAGTTTTACCGCTGTCATCTTCTGATGAAAGAAGGTCTTTAATGTCAGCCTTACCGGTATAGTAAAGGCTGCCCATCATGTCCGGCTGAAAACGGGCTCCCTCTTCATTTGAAAATGCGGCAACTATCAATGATCGCTCTGTCTTAATATCATTGTCATTGAGAGTTTTTACTACTTCAAGACCTCCCAGAACTCCAAAAACCCCGTCAAACATTCCGGCATCTCTAACTGTATCTATGTGGGAACCGATCATGAGAGGGGGTTTTTTCTCATCAGAGCCGTTTCTTACTCCGAATATATTGCCTATCTCATCTAT
>JAAYEY010000031.1 GCA_012728505.1 Synergistaceae bacterium
AAAGAACAGATAAAGTCGCGTTTTCTAAATAAAATGAATGACCTTCTAATTGAGACCGGATTTGGTACAAGTATCGAAATAGAAGTCAGCCAGGAAATAAAAGAAGACGTAGGGGCCGCCGATAGAGCAGTAGCTGCTGCTGTTCCCGCGAGACTTTCACTGAGCAGAAATGGGCTCAATCCTAATTATATTTTTTCTTCTTTTGTTGTAGGCAAGTCTAACAGGCTTCCTCATGCGGCATGCTTAGCTGTGGCTGATTCTCCAGGAGTGGCTTATAACCCTCTCTTTATATGGGGCAAGGTCGGACTTGGAAAAACCCATTTAATGCATGCGATAGGTCACCATATAGAAACAACCCAGCCAAACACAAAGGTACTATACGTAAGTGCCGAAAAATTCACTAATGACCTAATTACCTCCATAAGAAACAACACTAACAATGAGTTCAGATCACGTTACAGGGAACTAGACGTGCTTATGATTGACGACGTACAGTTCATTGCAGGAAAAGAACAGACTCAAGAAGAAGTTTTCCATACTTTTAATGCACTCCACAATTCAAAAAAACAAGTCATTATTAGCTCCGACAGACCCCCAAGAGATATACAGGGAGTAGAAGACCGACTTGTTTCTCGTTTTGAATGGGGACTTGTAACTGACATTCAACCACCAGACCTTGAGACACGAGTGGCTATCCTCCAAAAAAAAGCGGAAATAAAAAACTACCAAATTCCGGAAGATATTGTTCTTTTTATCGCTCAGAACATTCCAAGCAATATAAGAGAGTTAGAGGGAGCATTGAACAGGATCGTTGCTTGTTCTGAATTCAACTCTGATCCAATGACCATGGAGAATGTAACGGTTTGGCTTAAAGACTTGCTGCACGATACCCGTTCCGGTCCCGTAAACATTGGTCTTCTGCAACAACTTGTTGCAGAAAGCTTTGGTATTTCTATGGAAGACCTTCTCTCTCCAAAAAGGACTGCTGATCTTGCTCTCGCAAGACAAGTTGCTATGTATCTTGCAAGAAATAAAACCAGTGAAAGTCTGCAGCAGATAGGGTATGCCTTCAACAGAAAAGACCATACAACTGTTATCCATGCTTGCAAGAAAATAGAAGCACTTCTGAAAACCGATTTAAGGGTAAGATCTTTTGTGGACAACGTTGTAAGTAAGCTGTAGATTATCTTCTTTTTTTTGTGTAAATTTTTGTGTATAATTGTTTTTCTCTGTTTTTATTTTATTTTTTGTGTATAGTGTGGATTAATAATTTTTCTATCTCTATTTTTATTCACATGATAAAATCTGTTGCCATAAGTGTTTTATGTAGTTTTCAACAAATACACAGTCTCTACTACTTCTACTACTTATTTTCATTAATATATAGATAAAAGCAGGAGGTCATTCCTATGAAGCTTTCAATAAACAAAAAATTATTCCTCCAAAGCTGGGGACTTGCCGAAAGAAGTACCTCAAGTTCCAGCTCAATGAGCATCCTATCTTCTGTTCTTGTAAAGGCATCTCCGGAGAAGGTGACTCTACAGGCGACAGATATAAAAACATCGATAATTTGTACAGCCTCCGGAATTAATGTTTTAGAACCGGGAGAGGCCGTTTTTCCAGTAAAAATAGTAAGTGAACTCTTTAAAAAGGCTCCAGGTGAGGAATTCAGTCTTTTTGTTTCTGATGGCAGAGTTGTACTGAAAGCAGGAAAGAGTAAATATAATTTCAGCACATACCCGGTAAGAGAGTTTCCTACTCTTCCAACATCGGAAGATGCCAAGATGTTTTGTAAAATATCTGTGGATAAACTTGCAGAGGTTATAGAAGAGGGAACACTTGCAGCCTCATCAGGAGAAGAATTTCCTCTTTATCTATCATCCGCTAATTTTCAGATATCAAACGGAATATTGAACAT
>JAAYEY010000032.1 GCA_012728505.1 Synergistaceae bacterium
GAAGAAGTATCTGAGGGAGAAATATTTGCAGTAACAGAACCGCTTAAGGACCGTACAACGGTTGTAAGCGTTATCATCCCTAAAAAACTGGTCGGAGAAATCCGCGCCATCAAGGTGGTGGGCTAGCCATGACAGAAAAAGCAAATGTCATCTGTCGCTGTGAAGAGATAGAGATCGAGGTTATCCGTGAGTGGATCGCGCGCGGATATGACACTTTTGACGAACTCAAAAGAGAACTCCGCGTCGGAATGGGCCCATGCCAAGGCAGAGGCTGCCGCGATATAATCCTCCGTGAGCTCTCAAAATCTACAGGTAAACCGATATCAGAAATTGATCCCGGAACCATTAGGCCTCCGGTAAAACCGATAAAGCTCGGCGTACTTGCCGAGGACCAATAGGAGGTGCATATGATGGATTTTCCAAAAACAGCTGATGTGGTAATAATTGGCGGGGGTGTCGTTGGAGTAGCCACTGCCTATTATCTTGCAAAATCAGGGAGAAAAAATGTTGTTTTAGTAGAGAAAAACACCGTATGCTCCGGTTCAACAGGCCGTTGCGGTGCAGGCATAAGAGCACAGTGGGGACTTGAACTCAACTGCCGCATGGCTCTTTCATGCCTCGATACCTTCGAGCAGCTTGACGATGAACTTGGATTTCCCACAGGACTGAATCAGGCCGGCTATCTTCTCGTCGCCTACAAGGATAAAGAGTGGGAACAGTTCAAAAAGAACGTTGAACTTCAGCACAGCCTCGGCATCAATACTGAGATATTCACAGACGTAAAAAGAGCGCAGGAGATATGTCCTGGAGTTGCAGTTGATGATGCTATCGGCTTTACCTTCTACCAGAGGGACGGCCACGCCGACCCCTTCCTTACAACTTTCGCATTCCAGGAAGCGGCCAAACGCCACGGAGCAAAATTCTACAAATTTACAGACGTTACAGGCCTCAAGGTTGAATCAGGAAAAATCAAAGCAGTAGAGACAAACCGCGGCACTATCGAATGCGGACAGGTAATCAACTGCGCCGGTTCATGGGCACAGGATATCGCATTGATGGCAGGAATAAAGCTCCCGAACTGGGCCGAACGTCATGAAATCATCATCACAGAACCGGTAGATCCGGGTGTCTGTCCTCCAATGCTCATGAGCTTCAGCGGGAACTATTATATACAGCAGCGCCCGCACGGATCTATCATTGCAGGCGAGAGCCCTTCAGGCGAGCCTCTCTTAGGATACACTTCCACAGCTCATTCACTAGATAGCATCGCTAAGGTAGTTATGAAGATGCTGCCCAGAGCAAAAAATATACGCGTAGTACGTCAGTGGGCCGGACACTATGACATGACCCCGGACGCAGCACCTATCCTCGGCGAGACAGATGTGAAAGAATTCTGGCATGCCACTGGTTTCTCAGGACACGGATTCATGCTCGGCCCCGTCGCCGGACAGATAATGACGGCTCTCCTCAATGGACAAACTCCTCCCTTCGATCCGACAATCATGGACTACCGTCGCTTCGAACGTGGAGAGCTCATCGTTGAACCAAACGTAGTCTAACCAGAACAAGCTAATTTTTTAAGTTTTAAGGGCGGGTCAATTGACCCGCCCTTTTCATATACCCTTTATAATTACAACCGAGGTGAGCAAAATGGAATTTATCAATGTAAAAGGAAATACATGGGTAGCTTGCGGACCCGTAAATATTGGAGCCTTTGTAAAAAATGGAGAGGCAGTCCTTATCGACAGTGGTAACGATTCCTCTGCAGGTAGGAA
>JAAYEY010000242.1 GCA_012728505.1 Synergistaceae bacterium
GGAGTCGAAGTTGATATGGACTGGGGAATAGATGTCTACTTCACCTGCACCCAGAAGGCATTTTGCTGTGTCCCCGGTATGGCAATAATCTGGGCCGGACAGAGAGCCTTAAAAAAACGGGAAAAGATGGAGACCATCAGAGAATCATATATCGATTATGCACGCTGGATCCCTGTTATGACTGACACTAAAAAATATTGGGGTACACCTGCTGTCAACAACATAGCAGCGTTAAATGAATCTGTGAGAATAATGCTCGAGGAAGGTCTCGAAGAAAGATACCGCCGTCATCGCGAACATGCCGGCCTTATAACTGAAGCTATGAAATCAATGGGTTTCAGGAACCTTGCCGATAAGGAATACCGCTCGCCGACACTTTCTATTTTCCTCTATCCGGAGAATATGCCGGTCGACGATGTTACTTTCCGTAACGCTTGCGCTGAAGAGGGAGCTCTTCTGGCGGGGTGTCTGGGAGAATATGCAGGAAAAGGGTTCAGAATGGGGCACATGGGGAACTTGGACAAACACATGCTTATCTCGGGCTTAGCTGCTATTGAGAGAGCAGCTATTTCATGCGGACTTGAAATGAAACCGGGCGAAGCACTTGCTGTAATGCAGCTTGGACTGGCAGGCAAATAAAGATCAGAACATGCCTCGCCGCCACAATGGCTGTTAGTCTTACATAACTAAGAAAAAAGAGTGGAAGCCCTTGCTTCTGCTCTTTTTTACCATGGAAGTTTCACTACTACTTTACGTACTCGGGAAGACCTCGATGATATAACTCCTGGCTGGTGGCCATCAAAAGGCGAGAAAAGAAGCATCATTCCTTTTTCAAGTCTAAACATCTGTCCACTGCCTGAGTAGAAGGCAATGTCGTTTACAGAATCGTAGGCTGACCCTTCTTTGAGATTTTCCAGCGGAGAATATCCCACTAGCTCTTCGCCGTCCAAAACTATCTGAAGGTCCCAGAATATCCGGTGAGACTCAAAAGGAACTTCCTCTACGTTTTTTGTCTCATACTCTCCGAACCGAAGGTCCATGCCACCGAAATTCATTTCCTTCAACGCTTCGAATGATTTTGATCTTACTGCCTGCATAAAAGACATAAGATCACTGGATACCGGCAAAATTTTCGGAGCATACTTAATGAAATTTTCTATACTGTCATAGAGCATATCGAGCGGCCTCCAATCTTTGCAACCTCTATTTTATCGATTCTATTTCTGCCGCAAGATTTTCCCAGAGTGGGTAATTCTCTTCAAGGCGTTTCTCAGTATCTTTAAGTTCTATCATTAGAGACTGGACTTTGTTTGAATCCTTCAGAACCTCAGAGTCGCATAAAAGTTGTGATATCTCTTCTTTACGCTTTTCATCTTTTCCTATCGTTTTTTCAATAGGTGCTAGTTTGTCCTCAATAACTTTACGCTCACGATATATCCTGTTGCGTTCCTCTGCTTCCACTCTTTTCTGATCTTTTGTACGGTCTGCGGGAGCCGGCGTGGTTTTTTCTGTCTCATTCTTTTCATTCAGAGACTCTGTCTGTAGGGCCCTTTTTTCAATGAACCAGGAGTAATTTCCGGCATAGTCATAAAGTTTGCCGTCCTTAATCTCGACTACCCTTTCCACCAAATCATCAAGAAAAGCCCGGTCGTGAGAGACTATGATTATCGTTCCACCGTATTCAAGGAGCGCTTTCTGGAATAGTTCCTTTGTCGCATTATCAAGGTGGTTTGTAGGCTCGTCAAGGATTAGTAGATTAGATTCAGACAGAAGCATTTTGAGTAGACCTACTCTAGATTTTTCTCCTCCGGACAAAACTGATACGGGTTTATGTATATCGTCACCTGAAAAAAGAAAAGCTCCAAGAAGATTTCGCTTTGCCCCCTCCAGCATCTTTGAACCGGTATTATTTACTTCCTGCCATATCGTATTACTGTAATCGAGGTTCTGGACGCTTTCTTGTGAAAAATAAGCTTTTTTTACATGTAATCCGTATGAGACAGACCCTTCTGTCGGCTCTTCCGACAGGTTCAAAAGCCTGAGGAGCGTAGACTTTCCGGCACCGTTTATACCGACCAAAGCCAATCTTTCACCTCTGCAGACAGTCAGATTCAGATCTTCAAAAACGGTCTTAGTGCCATATGTTTTTGCAAGGTTTTTGCAAGAGAGCACCTCATAACCGCTCCTTGGAGAATTGGGGAACTTGAAATTGACAGACTTCGACGGCCCATCCAGTTCAGTTATCTCCATTTTCGCAAGCTGCTTTATCCTGCTTTGAACCTGCACGGCTTTAGTTGCTTTATATCTGAACCTCTGCACGAAGCGTTGGATGTTTTCTATCTTCTCTTTCTGCTGTTCCAACTCAGCTTCAAGCCTCATCCGTCGTTCTTCGCGTTCCTGCAGAAATTTTTGATAGTCGCAGGAGTATAGGTTGATCTTACCCACGGCCAGTTCTGCGACCGATGTCACCATCTTATCCAAAAACCTCCGGTCGTGAGAAACTGCGATGATAGTCCCCCTAAAATTTCTCAGCCAATTTTCCAACCATTCCATACTCTCCGTATCAAGGTGGTTGGTCGGTTCGTCGAGCAGGAGGATGTCTGGTCTCGAAAGGAGGAGCGCGGCCAGAGCAATCCTCATCTTCCATCCACCGGAAAATTCCGAGGTCATTCGCTCCGCATCCTCTTCAGGCGAGAATCCCAGTCCTTTCATAACCTGTTTTGCCTCTATATCAAAACCAAATCCACCCTTTGCCTCAAACTCTCTCTGCAACCGTTCATGCTCGGCAAGCATAGATCTGAGTTCCTGTGAATTTTCATCGAGAGAAGCCATAGTGTGTTCGGTCTCAGAAAGCTTGACTGTAAGGTCTTCAAGGCCGGCACGTCTCTTTAGGTAATCAAGAAGTGGCATCTCATCTATCTCCACAAGATCCTGTGGAAGATATCCCACATTCATCTCTTTTGGTATAGAGATACTCCCCCCGTCATAATCGGCATGGCCAGCAATGACCCTAAGCAAGGTAGTCTTTCCAGCTCCGTTGTCTCCAACAAGCCCTATTCTGCTCTTTGGGGTTATAAACCAGTTTATCCTATCAAGGACCTTGTTTTCCTGGAAATTTATCTGCAGATCTTTAATTTCTATCAGTTTTTGCTACCTCCCAAATAATTGACAAACACCGAATATTATATAGTAATAATCGGCTTTGGCATAAATCATAAGGACAAATGTTTTTCTAGGGCTTTTCTGTGATGTTCCGTTGATTCGTTTGAAAAACAAACCAGCCTAACTTCTTCTATTTCATTGTGCTGTTTCAGAAATAAAATAATGGTCCGGACTGCAATATCAGCGGCAAGGTCGGCAGGAAAGCGATAAACACCTGTGGATATTGCGGGAAAAGCAACTGTTTTTGCTCCGACACGAACCGCTTCTGCCAAGCTATTTCTGTAAGCGTTTGCGAGTGTTCCCTCTTCGTTGTAGCTACCACCCCGCCAGATAGGTCCTACAGTGTGGATGACGAATTTTGCAGGGAGTTTATAAGCACTCGTGGTTTTAGCCTCTCCCGGGATACAACCCCCAAGACCAGCGCACTCTGCCAGAAGTTCAGGGCCTGCTGCTCTATGGATCGCCCCGTCTACGCCGCCTCCTCCTAATAGTGTGCTGTTAGCAGCGTTAACTATCGCATCACTCTCTTCCTTTGTGATGTCTCCCGTTACTAATGTTATTTTCGACTTCAAATCTTTCATTTTTTCTCCTCCTATTTGCCTTCTATTATATATAGCAATTAACAACAGGTGGGAACGTTCAGCAATTTGAAAACATCCTTCCGTACATCGAGAATTATTATTCGTGATATGTTCTTTTTTTAAAATAAAATTTTATTTATCTGCATAAAGTTATTTATTTATAATTTTAGCACAGATATTTTAACTCTAAGCACAAGAAAACGCTTGCTAAGGTGCTTATAAAATGATATAACACGACGGTAGCTTACAATTTTACCTTTTCGGAGGAATGCCTGATGCAGGGACCCAAAGAATTTCCAAAAATGAGAGAGATTTACGGATCGCTTATTTTTGATCATAAAGAGATGAAGCAGCGACTTCCAAAAGATGCATATGAAAATCTGGTTGCCGCAATGGAGGGACGGCAAAAGCTCGATTCGAACATAGCTGATACTGTCGCTCTGGCAATGAAAGACTGGGCTGTGAATAAGGGAGCAAGCCATTGGGCACACTGGTTCCACCCCTTGACGGAGCTGACTGCTGAAAAGCACACTGCCTTCGTTACCGCAGATGAGAACGGTTTTCCTCTTGAGACATTCAGGGGCGAAGATCTTATGCAGAGCGAACCAGACGCCTCTTCCTTCCCTTCCGGAGGCACAAGAAGTACTTTTGAGGCAAGAGGATACAGCGCATGGGACCCTACGAGCCCAGCTTTTATAATGAAAAGCCCTAAAGGAGGGACTCTATGCATCCCTTCGGTCTTTCTCGCATATGACGGGTCACCGTTGGATTTAAAGACATACCTTCTTCGGTCGATCGATGCAGTTGAAGGCGCCGCGCTCAAAATCCTCAAGCTTTTTGGGAACAGAGGCGTAAGGTATGTGCGGGCAACTGTCGGCGGAGAGCAGGAATTTTTCCTTCTTGACAGACCCCGCGCCCAAAAGAGGACAGACGTCCGTTTTTGCGGCAGGACACTTATAGGATCTCCGCCACCCAGAGATCAAAAAATGGAGGACCATTACTTCGGCTCCATCCCAACCCGAGTCCTTGCTTATATGGAAGATGTCCAGAGGGACCTTGCAAGGCTGGGGGTTGACCTCGCTACTAGACACAATGAAGTTGCACGCTGCCAGTTTGAATTTGCTCCAAATTTTTCAGAAGCAAACCTGGCCTGTGACCAGAACCAACTGATTATGGAAACCATGAGAAAAATGGCGAGTCAGCACGACCTGCGCCTTTTATTCCACGAAAAGCCGTTCATGGATATGAACGGAAGTGGAAAACACATAAATTTTTCACTTAAGGACAGTGAGGGAAGAAACCTGCTAAAGCCTTCTTCGAACCACAGGAAGAATGTGATCTTCTTATCATTTCTTTCTTCTTTCGTTCTGGGTCTTTCAGAGTATTCGGGACTGCTTCAAGCTTCTGTATCCACCCCCGGGAACATGTATAGGCTTGGGGGTCACGAAGCGCCTCCCAGTATAGTCAGCGTATATCTTGGACAGGCGATAGACAAAATAATCAGAGAGATAGAAGAGGGCAACTGCGGAGAAGATATGCCCGCCAAAAACACCATGGACACTGGGCTTTCGAAACTTCCCAATATAATCGCTTTTGACAGCGATAGGAACAGGACGAGTCCAGTGGCTTTCACCGGAAATAAGTTCGAATTTCGCGCGCCTGGTGCATCTCAAGCCATGGCAGTCCCTGTCACGGCGGTACTCTCTGTTTGGGCCGCAGGCCTGGAAAAATTCATAAGTATCTTTGAGGATCGTATAAACAAGGGTGAAGATGTAATAGATGCAGCCTTCTGTACAATTCGCGAAGTTTCAAAGTTAAGTAAGAAGATTCGGTTTGAGGGAGACGCCTATTCAGATGAATGGCATGAGGAGGCAAAGCGCAGGGGCATCGTCAAAGCCCATACAATCCCCGAAGGTATAGACCTGTTTGTGGAACCAAAGACCCTAGAAATGCTTGAACGACTGGGTGTTTTCAAGAAAAATGAGATGGAATCCTTTTATGTAATAAGGATGGAATCCTTTGTAAAAAATGTAGAAATCGAGATGTCTGTGCTTCGCGACATGATATGGGAGGGCGTCCTGCCTTCACTTTCAAAACAGATAATCCTTGAAAAAGAATCCTTCTTATCTGCAAAAGACTGTGGTGTAGAAGGAATGGATGAATGGAAAAAGCATATAGCAAAACTTGCGAAGGCCAAGCTTGACCTGATGGAGAAGACAAAAGAGCTGGTTGAGATGAGAGAAAGAATGTCAAAATTAAGTCTTAGGAAACATGCAGACGTACTGGTTGAAGAGTCAGTCCCTCTAATGGCCGAGATCCGGAAGATCGCCGATTCCATCGAAATATACCTGTCAGCGGAAAACATGGCATATCCCAATTATCGCTCGTTGCTTTCACTATCCGCTTAAGGATGATAAAAACGCCCCGGAATTTTTGAAGTTTTTTGAGAAAACCTGAGATATTTATCACTCGTTCTCAGGTTTCTCTTTTTTTAGTTATCTTTTGACAAAAGACTAATGGCGTTTTTATAGAGTAGAGTCTCTTTTTGTTTCTCAGTCAAATCCGTCTGAGAGATCAGTTTCTCAAATCGCGGGTATTCAAGTATGGGCCAGTCTGTGCCGAAGAGCAACTTTTCACCTAACCCCGATGCGAAGATTGCCTCTATTATTTTGTGATTGTAAAGCCACGGCCAGGCGGCGGTGTCGTAATATGCGTTTGAAAGAGCAAGCTTCATTTCAGGCATCGATTCATAAGCCCATAAACCGCCTCCGAAATGGGCGAATATAACCTTTATTTGGGGGTGGTTCATACAGAACGCCGCAGCCTTTTCAGGTCCGGTGCATCCTTTTCCGGGATACGGGTGTCCTACCTGTTCTGCTGTATGAAACATAATGAACATTCCTGTCTCCATGCAAGTTCCAACCATGCGCCATGTCTCTTTTGCATCTGAGATATCGAGATTCTGTCCATCGGGAAAGAGTTCTCCAAGCCCGACAGCTCCAAGTTCCGCGCAGCGGATAATCTCTTTTTCCGCTCCTTTTGCTGTTGGAGAAACTACTGCAAGTGGCTTTATGCGCCCCTTATATTTTTTAGCCGAATCTAACACATAATCGTTCATGCCCCTGCAAAGTCCCTGGTCATGAAATGCGAAGCCCGTAGCAAAGGAGGACTCTATACCGTTTTGATCCATGTGATCTATTAGAGATTCTGCTGTGCCCCATCTGTGCACCTTTGAATCGACCATGCATTTGAACCAAGGCTCTCTTTCTGATAAACTTACCCAATCTTTTTCTATTTCTTTAGGGTATATATGTACGTGGGCATCTATCTTTCTCAAACGAAGCGCTCCTTATTTTCAAAACGCCGCAATAATATATTTTAAATACAGTGAGCGGCTGTTTGCATTTTAAAAGCAGGTTAGTCATAATTATACATAATACCGGACAGCTGGAGGAAAAATTATAGAAAATGGACAAAAAAGATCTGGGTCTGTTAAGAATTAATGGGGAGAGACTCTTAAACTCGATAAAGGAAATGGGAGCCATTGGTTATGACCCAAAGACAGGCGGCCGCACCAGGCTTGCCTTCACTGATGAGGATAAAAGATCACGCGACCTTCTATGCAAGCATATGTCGGAAAATGGTCTAGAGGTCCGAATAGATGAGATAGGCAATATATTCGGAGTAAGAAACGGCTCTGATGAGAAAAAACCCCCTCTCATGATCGGTTCCCACATAGATACAGTTAGAGATGCCGGAATGTTTGACGGGGTTTTTGGAGTTCTGGGAGGTCTTGAA
>JAAYEY010000033.1 GCA_012728505.1 Synergistaceae bacterium
ATTTGAACCAGCGTAGGCTCTCGCCGACAGATTTACAGTCTGTTGCCATTGACCACTCGGCCATTCTACCACTTGAGAGAAGCCGCACGAGGCGGTGCTCACGAAAAATTATTCTACCTGATATCCTAAGTTTGTCAATACTGCGCTTGTCTGAATGTGGGCGGCTTTAGGTTCGTAAAATCGTTCGTAGCCTCTTTTTAAGAACTAATCTGCAATAACTCCTATCTCTTGTGATAGAATATGCACGAGTAATGGTGGCGTCTTTAGGACAGAGATATATCGACTAACATATGTTCTTTAGACACTGCTAATTGATTTTTATAAGAATATGAGCATCTTTTGAGGGGGAATTCGGTGTGAATCCGGAACGGCCCCGCCACTGTGACCCCATGAGGGAAGTCAGGCGACCTAAAATTGATGATGGGTGTTATGCGCGGGCGTTATTCATCCTCATTGTTGAGTATTTTTGAGGAAGCCGTTGGGCTTCCTTTTTTGTTTCTGGATATGGAAAAGGGGTTATATCTTGAGTAGGTCAAAGTTTTTTTTATTAATTATTTTTATATTGTTCGTCATGAACGGAATGGTTGAGGCTGCCCCTAAAAGAATAATTTCGATGACCCCTGTCGGAACAGAGATTCTGTTTGAGCTTGGGCAGGGAGATAACATCATTGGAGTGACAAATTTCTGTGATTATCCGCCTGAAGCTACAAAAAAACCTAAAATAGGTGATTTTGCAGCCATAAACTTTGAGTCGGTCATGTCACTGAAAACGGATCTCCTACTCCTTCAGGATATGCATATGCAGTTTACGCCACAGCTGGATAAACTTAAGATTCCCTACATAATCATGAAACAAAATAGCATCGATGAGATTTGCGATTCTATCACAAGACTTGGAAAGATATGTTCGGCGGAGAAAAAGGCTGCAAAACTGCTAGAAGGGATAAGAGCGGACGTAAAATTGGTAACGTCAAAGGTCAAGGGATTAAAAAAACCCAAAGTGCTCTTTTGTGTTTCAAGAGAGTTGTCTGAATACCAAATCAACAGCTTCTACGTGGCCAGCGACAAAAATTTCTACGGAGAGATGATAGCTCTTGCAGGAGGAGAAAATGCCGTGAAGGATAGTAAAGCCGTCTATCCTCAGGTTTCTCTCGAGGGCCTGATGCAAATAAATCCGAATGTAATAATAGACCTTGTTGGAGAGAAAGCTTTTTATCATTCAAAGGATAATATAGATGTAGATACTATTTTCAATGAAAAATATCTTAAAAGCCAGTGGGAGAGAAGCGCCAAGGTAGATGCTGTAACTAAGGGAAGGATATATATAATGCAGGGTACTGTATATCTCAGGCCGGGTGCGAGGTCAGGAAAGATACTCAAAGCATTTGCTAAGGCGATCCATCCGGAGGTCAAATGGTAAATAACGCTAGTTTTCTCGATGTCGAAGGACTCTCCCTTGAGCTGGGAGGAGCTCCCATACTCAAGGAAATATCCTTTTCTCTGGGAAAGGGCAGGTACTTGGGTATTATCGGACCAAACGGAGCAGGCAAGAGCTCTCTTCTAAAATGTTTAGGACGTCTTTATAAAAATTTTTCTGGCCGAGTATCGCTTGAAGGCAGCCCGCTTTCTACAATGTCGGAACGTTTCCTCGCCAGAAGGATAGCTTGGGTGCATCAGACAGGTTCCGATTCGCTTCCTTATACTGTCAGGGAGTTTGCGCTGATGTCACGTTATCCTTGGCAGAAGGCGCTTGGAGGGGAAACTGTAGAGGACAAGGAGATAATAGACAGATCCCTTGAGACAGCAGGAGTCATAAATATTGCTGACCGTCAGCTGAACAGTCTCAGCGGGGGAGAACGCCAA
>JAAYEY010000243.1 GCA_012728505.1 Synergistaceae bacterium
CTCCCACTTGCATACTGGCATGGCAGGACAACAAGACGTATCTTCGCAGGAAATTGGGCCGATTCCAATTCCTTAACTACCGGCATTACCCACCCAGAGACCTCTCCGGGAGAATTTGTCAGAATAAAAAGTTCATCCATTTCTTTCAATACCACTCTTTCCTTTTTTCAATGTCGAAAAGGAACATTGAGCAATGAGATGGTATAATTATAAGGTTAAAAATTACAGATTGGGGACAGGTAATTGTTTATTCCTCTTGAAGGCGAAAATATCATATGTCTTTGTAACACTATAGCCATCTATAAGACAGACATCGGAACAGATATACTCAAAGGAGACGGATCTATCATAAAAACCGGATTCACTCCAACTACGCTAAAAAAACGACAGCTTGATTTCCTAAAAAAACAAACAATCGTAATTAATGGAAGGAGTTCATCTATAAATGGATAATATGTGCATTCCCCACAACTCCGGACTAAATAAGGAGTCTGAATACTCAGCAAAGGATATACATGTACTTGAAGGCCTCGAAGCAGTAAGAAAAAGGCCTGGGATGTACATCGGGGACCAAGGATCCCGTGGACTACACCACATCGTATACGAGGTGGTTGACAACTCAATCGACGAATCCCTAGCCGGCTTCTGTGACACAATAAACGTTACGATAAACGACGATGACAGCGTAACAGTAGTCGACAATGGGCGCGGTATCCCAACAGAAGAACATGAATCAGGAATTTCTGCCGCCGAAGTAGTAATGACCCTCCTGCATGCCGGAGGCAAGTTCGACAAAAGCGCGTATCAGGTATCGGGAGGTCTCCATGGAGTAGGAGTATCTGTTGTCAACGCCCTTTCAGAATGGCTTAAACTAACCATATGGAGAGATGGTAAAGAATACAATCAACTTTATAGACGAGGAGTACCCGAATCGCCTCTTTGCGTAACAGGTGATACTGACATGAGAGGCACAAGAGTACAGTTCATGCCGGACGATGAAATATTTGGGGACACCAAATTACAGGCCGACGTACTTAAATCAAGGCTACGCGAACTCGCCTTCCTCAATTCGCATATTACGATCAACTTTGCCGACAAAAGACCGGAGAAACCGCAAGAACGTACTTACAACTATCCGGGAGGCATAGCCGCCTTCGTAGGTTATCTGAACAAAGGCAAAGAAGTCCTTTTCAAGGAACCTATTGTAATACTAGGGGAAAGAGATAAAACAGAGATAGAAGTGGCTATCCAATACAACGACTCTTACATGGAGAGGCTTTATGGCTTCGTCAACTTGATAAACACTATCGAGGGCGGGACTCATGTAGCCGGTTTCAGGACAGCCCTTACTAGAGCCATAAACGATGAGGCAAGAAAACAAAAGATCCTTAAGGACAAGGATTCCAACCTTACGGGAGATGATCTCAAAGAGGGCCTTACCGCTGTTATATCGGTAAAAGTAATGGAACCTCAATTTGAAGGTCAAACAAAGACAAAGCTTGGTAACAGTGATGTAAAAGGCATAGTTGACTCTCTTTTATACGAAGGCCTAAAGGAAGCCCTTGATGAAAGACCTGAGATACTTAAGCCGATAGTTGAGAGCGCTCTCAGAGCAAGACAGGCGAGAGAGGCTGCTAAGAAAGCAAGAGATCTTGTCCGCAGAAAATCCGTGATGAACGGCCTTACTCTGCCCGGCAAGCTCTCAGACTGCTCAAACAGAAATCCGGCTGACTGCGAAATATACATAGTTGAAGGAGACAGCGCAGGAGGAAGCGCCAAACAGGGGAGAAACCGTGAATTCCAGGCTATCCTCCCACTGAGAGGAAAAATCCTCAATGTTGAAAAGGCCCGCCTAGAAAAGATATTGGGGAGCGAGACTATCAGGAACATAATACTCGCACTGGGAGCCGGAGTCGGAGACGATTTCAACGAAGATAAACTTCGCTACCACAAAATATTTATAATGGCTGATGCCGATGTTGACGGCGCTCATATCCGCACCCTTTTGCTCACTTTCTTCTTTAGATATATGCCGCAGGTACTCGAAAAAGGCTGTCTCTACGTTGCCCAACCTCCTCTTTACAGGGTTCAAATGGGCAAAGAAGTCACCTACTGCTTCGCCGAAAAAGAATTGAAAGAGTTGCAGGCAAGCAACCAAGGTAAAAAAATTGACATACAGCGCTATAAGGGGCTAGGTGAAATGAACGCAGACCAACTTTGGGATACCACTATGAATCCCGAGAACAGGATTATTAACAGAGTAGAAGTCCAGGATGCGGTAGAAGCCGATGAACTCTTCGGAATTCTTATGGGTGACAACGTAGAACCTCGCAGGAAATTTATAGAAGAATTCGGTCACGAAGTCCGAAACCTCGACATATAAAAACACTGGACATATACCGCAGCTTTAGAGACATAAACAAAAAAACAGAGGGCGCAGGAAAATTATTTCCGCGCCCTCTTTATTAAGCATAAAACAAGATACCAAAAAGACTGAATTGTAATAGAATCTACTTGTGTTTTTTTCTAAGTAACATAAAAAAATCACATTTCTGGGTTATAGTATCAATATTATGCCAAATATAAACTTATCATTTCCACCGTCTTTCCCGCATGATTTTGAGCCGAAAGCAGTGACTTAAAGATTTAAAGTCACTGGATCTCCGATCTCAGAACGCATTCGAGTGCGGGCACTATAGTAATTTTATATGTTTACCTTACGGTAAACGGTATACTTATAATCAGAGCCATGCGAAGAAGAACAAAAGGAACTTAAAATTCACTGTTAACAATATGTGAGAGCGTTCAAATATAAACTTATCATAAGGATGAATTAATTATATGAAAATAATCGAAATATCTCTGCGAAGACCGGTCACCGTACTTATCTGCACAATAGCTCTCATCGTGTTCGGAACATATTCATACATGAATATGGGCGTAGAAAGAATGCCTAACGTCGAATTCCCTATAGTTGTAGTAAGAACCATAATGGAGGGTGCCAGTCCGGCAATAATCGACAACGACGTGACTGACGTGCTCGAAGCAAGAATTAACACTATCGAGGGCATCAAAAATATGAGTTCAAGCAGCTACGAGGGACGTTCCATCATCGTGATCGAGTTCGACCTCGACAGAAATATTGACAACGCAGCGGCCGATGTACGCGGAAAGGTCAGCATGGCTGCGGGGCGTCTGCCTGACGACGCAGATACTCCTCAAGTAGACAAATACGATCCTGCTGACAGACCAATAATGAACGTGGCCGTCAAAAACGACGGCAGGACGGACATGAAAACCCTTGCACGCTACGTCGACAAGATTGTAACCGAACGGCTCCAAACAGTAAAAGGTGTTGGAGGAGTTCAGCTTGCCGGTTTTCGCGACAGGGAAATAAGGATATGGATAAATACTGACAGCCTTGAAGCATACAAACTCACAGCAAAAGACATAAAATCGGCCATCTACAGCAAACACGTAGAGCTTCCTGCCGGAAGAATAGAGACAGCGACAAAAGAGTACGGAATAAGACTCGAAGGTGAATACTTGTCAGTCGCTGAGCTTGAATACCTTCCAATAGCAGCACGAAACGGTGCGGTCATCAGGCTGCGAGATGTCGCTAGGATAGAGGATGGCCTTCAGGACAAAAGAAGCGGAGCAATATATGAAGGCAAACCCACCATAATGGTACAGATACGAAAACAAAAAGGCGGCAATGAAGTCGCACTTTCACGAATGGTCAACGAAAGGATAAAGGAACTGAACGAAACAGCTCCTCCCGGAACAAGCCTAGTTGTAATGCAGGATAACGCCAAATTCATAATGCGTTCAATGAATGGGGTCTTCTGGGACATCGTGGCTTCAATTTTCCTTACATCTATAATCATGTTCATCTTCTTGAAAACGATCAGGGCAACGATAGTCGCCGTTATTACAATACCCGTCTGCCTTCTCGGTAGCCTCTCCGTACTCTACTGGATGGGCATCTCAATAAACAACATGTCAATGATGGGGCTCTCTTTGGCCGTCGGGATGGTTGTTGACGCCACTACAGTAGTCATGGAAAACATAACCAGGCACCGTGATATGGGCAAAACTCCCTACAGGGCCGCGCAGGACGGAGGCGGAGAGGTCGCCTTTGCTGTACTTGCAGGCGCAGCTACAACTCTTGCTGTCTTTGTTCCGGTCGCTTTTATGGGCGGTATAATGGGGCGTTTCTTCAATTCTTTTGGAATAACTGTTGCTACTACGATAACAATATCTTTAATTATTTCACTTACCCTCACCCCATTCCTATGTTCCAGAATCCTGGGGAAGAGAATTGACGGACCACTCCAGAAAAAACTGGAAAGACCTTTCGTCTGGTTGGAAAATAAATACGGTACCCTGCTTAACTATGCAGTCTACCACCGAAAAATCGTAATGATCACTGCGCTCGCTCTCTTCCTTCTGGGCATCGGATTTGCATCTATTCTGGGAACAGAATTTTTCCCGAGCGAAGATCAAGGTCGCCTGAGGGTACAGATTGAGCTCCACGCAGATTCGTCGCTCGAGATAACAGAAAGTGTAGTTCGCGACATGGTGGATATCATACAAGCCGACAAGAGGGTCGCTTACACATACGGCATATTAGGAAGCGGCGGTGGCGAAGAAGTCTACAAAGCCACAATCAACATTGAACTTATAGACAGAGGCAGCCGACCAGCCGCCAGCACAATGATGAAGCAGCTGAGGGGCAAGCTTTCTGTGTTCCGCGATGTCGACATCAAAATGGGCTCATGGGGAGGCTCAGACATCACACTTGTTCTCCAGGGACCTACCAGTGAAGCTCTAGCAGAAATAGGCGAATTGATGAAAAGGGACTTATTAAAGAATGCCAGAGGCCTAGTCGATATAACTACAGACCTTCAGATGAATAAACCCAGAATAAATCTGGCCCTTAACCGTGCCCTGGCTGATGACATGAACATAAACGTAAGGGATCTATCTGACGAACTCCTGACATGGTTCGGCGGAAACAAGGCGGGCTCATTCAACCAGGATGGATACAGGTACGACATCAGACTGAGGGCAGAGGACAGCGGGAGAGACGACCCTGAAAAATTAAAGAACATTCTTGTAAGGACAAAGGATGGACAGATTATAAGAGCAGAGGGACTTGTAACAAGTTCCATGGGAATGTCTCCCAACGTCATAAAGAGATACAACAGACAGAGATCACTACAGATCGGCGCAAACGTAGAAGGTATTTCACCCGGTGAAGGAATAATGATAATGGAAGAGGTCTTCAATAAATATGCTTCTAATGATGGCTTATTCAGCATTACCCCGGCGGGAGATTCCGAGGATATGAAGGAGAGCTTCTACTACATGTCCATTGCCCTGATTTTTGCAATAATCCTTGTATACATGGTAATGGCTATTCAGTTTGAGTCTTTCATCCATCCGTTCACCGTAATGTTCTCACTACCCCTAATGACGGCTGGTTCCTTTGGACTGCTTGCATTAGCAGGACTTAGGGTAAGCGTCATGAGCTTTATGGGAATAATCCTTCTGGTGGGAGTCGTGGTCAACAATGCAATCCTGCTAGTCGACTTTATCAATCAGCTCAGGGCTAAGGGCAGGGGGAAAGTGGAAGCTGTTTTGGAAGCTGGTCCTTTGCGACTCAGAGCAATACTTATGACAACACTCTCTACTATGTTCGGTTCCCTTCCCATAGCACTCGCTCTTAGCGAAGGAGGAGAGACCCGGCAGCCAATGTCCGTCGCAGTTATCGGAGGACTCTTTACTTCTACCATGCTGACGCTTATTGTTATTCCTGTCGTATACCTGCTGCTCGACGATCTTAAAGATAAAACCAAATCAGGTATAAACAGATACCGTGCATACCGACGCTTAAATAGATCGGTGCAGTCTAAAGCCTTAACTCCAAATAGGGGGGCGTAACAAAATGAAAAAAGCCACAAAAATAATTCTGATCATAACATTCGTGTTACTTTATAGAGCAACATGCAGTAGTGCAGAAGATAATTCCATTAACATACATGAGGCTATCGATCTCACACTGACAAATAATTCAACGCTGAAATCCCTGAGACAGGAAATAAAAAAGGCCTACGCGTTCAAACTTCAAGCTGACGGGACGCTTCTCCCCAATATTTCTGCCAATGCGTCTATAGACAGGCAAAAGGAAAGCACAACCAAGAATGAGGAAAGATACGACAATAAAGGAGCCAAAGTATCTCTTGAACAGATTATTTACTCCGGTGGCAAAAACTCTGCAATCAGGAGACAATCAAAGCAGGTAAAAAGCATTGCCGAACTGATGATTGCAAACGGAGAAAACAGTACTGTCGGACAGCTTTTCGTAAGATTCTACAATGTTATTCTCCAACGTGAAAAGATAAAGGCCGAGGAATCCGCTGTAAAAACATCGAAGCAACACCTCAAAGAGGTCAGCAAGATGCGAGAGCTAGGCCTTGCCAATAGCCTTGAAGTAATAAGGGCGGGGCAGCAGCTTGCGGCCAACACAGCGAATCTTAGTACGGCGAAAGGGCTTTATGAATCAGCCCAAATTTCACTTATGAACTACATTGGGATTACACCGGAGAAAAGACTTGAGATAGAGGGCGGGCTTAATGTCCCCGAGGCTGAAGGAGATAGGCAGACTTCAATTGTAAAGGCACAGGCAAACAGGGCCGACCTCAAGAGACTAGAACAACAGCTCGAATACCAGGAAAATCAAATAATGGCGGAAAAAAGCGGAATGATGCCCAAAGTTGCCCTTGGCGCATCGACGGGATATTTAAACCCATATCGCAACGATGACAGGGGCGACGATACGTGGAGAGCAGAGCTCTCGGTAACTCTGCCGATCTTTGACAGAAACACCACAAGAGGAAATGCTATCCGGGCAGAGGCCGTACTCGAGCAAGACAAGATAGCCCTCCAACAGAAAGAACTTGATGTAAAATCAGAGGTAGAAATTGCATGGACAGAAGTCGAAAGCTCTTTGGACCGTCTCAAAGCTTCAGAAAAAGCTCTTGAGCTCGGGAACGAATCCCTGCGGCTTGCTGAAGTAGGTTTCCGCGAAGGTGTAACACCCCAGCTAGATCTTTTGAACGCCCAGACTTCGCTGACATCCGCTAGGCTTGACTATGCACAATCACAATATAACCACCTCCTGACAATAGTTGCCTTAAAAGTTACTGAAGGCGATGTCATAGAATGGACCGAGGGGATAAAAAAACAATGACTGACAAAAATAACAATGACATTTATTCAAAACGAATCTCCGATAAGAGGCGACTGGCCCTTATAGCAGTCGCGATTATTCTGATCCTGGCATCTATAGGGATATACAGCAGGAGAGCTACCATCTTCTCTTCGGCAGCAAAGTCTAATGGCCAGCAGCCGGCAGTAGTGAAGATACAAATTGTATCGGACGATCAAGTTTTGAGAGAGAGCATAGTACAAAATACTTCTATAGACGCAGTAGACAGAGTAGAGATACTGCCGAGGGTCACGGGAAGACTGGAAAAACTTCACGTAAGACAGGGTGACCAAGTTAAGAAAGGACAGATAATAGCCACTCTTGAACATGTTCAACAAGATGCTCTGATAGGATCGGCCAGTGCCCAGGCAGCTTCGGCAAGAGCCGACACCGAAAAGGCAAAAGCTGAGATGATGAATGCGAAGACAAATCTTGATCGTTACGCAAGACTCGTCAAGGAGGGCTTCAGCACACAGCAGCAGTATGATTCAGTTGAGACTGCTTACTCTAGTGCGAGAGCTTCGCACAATGCTGCTTTGGCGAAAGAAAAACAAGCCGCTGCAGAACTTCAGCGTGTCAGCTCTGCAAAAGCAGATTACATAATCGCCGCTCCGATAGACGGCACGGTTCTCAATGATTTTTCCCTTACTACCGGCACAATGATATCACCCGGTTCTCCGATAATGAATATAGCTGACCTCCGTAGATTGAAGGCTGATTTGAAAGTCCCTGAATCCAAAATTTTCGCTGTAAAAAGCGGGATGCCGGTATATCTTAAATTCGACGCCCTACCGGCGGAAGAATTTGTAGGGAAGGTGACAAGGTTGGATCAGTATGTCGATCCGTCGACTAGAACCAGCAACGTCGAGATAGAGTTGGACAACAAGGAAGCAGGAGGGCGTCTCAGACCGGGTATGTTCGGCCAGGCTTCTATAGTAATCAGAGAAATAGAAAATGCTTTACTGGTACCGGAAAGCGCTTTGCATGAAAGCGAGACAGGCCATTACGTCTTGCTCGAAGAAGATGGAATAGCAAAGCTTAGAATGGTTAAGACTGGCATCCGACAGGGAAACATGATACAGGTACAAACCGGTCTCAAACCGGGAGAGAAAGTTATAATCTTCGGTGGAAACAATCTTAATGATGGAGATAAAGTCACCGTCAACGGGAAAGAAGAAAAAAAGGATAAATCTGAATAGGAGGCATCTGGCATGTACAAGGTTGTTTTGCTCAGACATGGAGAAAGCACATGGAACAGAGAGAATAGATTTACAGGCTGGACAGACGTCCCGCTTTCTGACAAAGGACTTCTCGAAGCTCAGTCTGCAGGAAAAGTTCTTAAAGAAAAGGGTTTTGTATTTGATAAAGCATATACATCCGTACTTAAAAGAGCAATAAAAACGCTATGGTACGTTCTTGAAGAGATGGATTTAATGTGGATCCCTGTAGAAAACACATGGAAACTAAATGAGCGCCACTACGGAGCGCTACAGGGTCTTAATAAGTCAGAGACTGCAGCCCAGTACGGGGATGAACAGGTAAAGATCTGGAGACGCAGTTACGATACGCGGCCGCCCCTTCTTGAAAAGACCGATGAACGCTACCCTGGCAATGATCCCAGATATGCCGGACTTGGAGAGAAAGAGCTCCCACTGGGTGAATGTCTAGCTGACACTGTCGCAAGGGTAATTCCTTACTGGGAAAAATATATCGTTCCTGAAATAAAAGCTGGCAGTAAACTTATAATAGCGGCACACGGCAACAGCATCAGGGCTATGGTCAAATACTTGGACAACATCTCTGACAAGGACATATTAGAACTCAATATCCCAACAGGTGTACCGCTCGTCTATGAACTGGACGAATCACTCAAGCCGCTAACACACTACTATCTGGGTGACGAAAAAGCTATAGC
>JAAYEY010000244.1 GCA_012728505.1 Synergistaceae bacterium
CGATTTATGTGCTTGAATGTCAGTTAAAATATTTTTCCTCAAATTCTTTGAGAGGAAGAGGCTTTGAATAATAAAAACCTTGAACTACCCTGCATCCGAGACTCTGTACAAATTCGAGTTCTCTCTCCGTTTCCACACCTTTGAATATCACCAAGATCTCGTTTTTTTTAAAGGGTAGATTTACAATCCAAATGCAACATAGCAGTAAAAACACGATGAAATAAAATAAGTAGCCCAAGGCAGGCACTTTCGCTAAAATGAAGTTACCAAGCAACAAACTAGCGGAGGAGGGCCACAACCTTGAGCCATAAACATCTTACATCAGAAGATAGAGAAATAATACTACGTAATTTAGGATCAGACAAAACCTATACGGAAATCGCTCGGATGGTAAGTTGCCACAAAAGCACAATAAGCCGGGAGATCAAAAGAAACGGAGGTCGTCTTAAATACGGGTGTTTAAGTGCCCAGAAACGCTATCGCACTCAACGTAGCCATTGTTGCATGGAAAAGAAACTAAGTACCGATCCGTTGCTATTACATGTAATAGAAGAAGGAATATTGAAGTACTGGTCTCCAGAACAGATAGTCGGCAGACACGAGCTAAATATCTCAGTCCCAACAATATATAGGGCAGTGAAGAGTGGTCTGTTACCGAAAAAGACAATATCTCAATACTTTAGATGCAAGGGCAAACCCTATAAGAGAAACATATTGGAAACACGAGGAAAGATGTCTGGTTGCACATCAATAGAAAAACGTCCATACGAAGCGAGTAACCGCAAGCGTCTTGGAGACATCGAAGGAGACACTGTTTTAGGACGTCATGGAACGGGGGTTGTCCTCACGTTGGTAGACCGTAAATCCAGATTTCTTTCTGCTTCAAAGCTACCGTACAAAGAATCAAATGAGATTGCAAAATCAATGATTGAGCTAATGAAGAATGTCCAGTGTAAGACTATAACGCTTGATAACGGTAAGGAGTTTGCAAGACATAAAAAGGTCTCTCAGGAACTGGGTATTTCCGTTTACTTTGCACATCCACACAGTCCGTGGGAACGCGCAACAAATGAAAACACGAATAAGTTACTGCGACAGTTTTTACCAAAAGGCAGCAGCTTCATAACCTTAACAGAAAAAAAGCTCAATTATTACGTTGACCTGTTAAACGAAAGACCAAGGAAGTGCCTGGGGTTCAAGACACCAAAAGAAGTTTCATCCCAAGATGTAAGTGTTGCATTTGGGTTGACAATCTAATTTTTCATAAACCGGGCGGCTGCGGCTTTCATGTCCCCGTCGAATTTTGTGCTCCAGATTTCGCAACTTGTCCAGGTCTTGTTGCATTTGCCCCATACTTTCAGGCATTGCGGGTCATCCGGGGAGAGCTCGAAGTAGTATTCCTCGGAATATGGGGTGATGTCGTCCCAGATCCCCAGGGTGCAGATGAGTATGCCGTCCGTCGGGCCGTTTTCGAGTTCTTTGAGGCGCTGTTCTGACTCCCTGCGCCTTTTTTCCTGCTCGGCCCTTTTTCTTTCTTCATCCCTTATCCGATAATCTCTGATCCTCTTCCGGCTCTCCCATAGGAGCCTGGCGAGGCCGCTCCGAAGTTCTTTCTTTAACGCTTTCGGGTCATCCGTCTTTATAATGTGCCATACGCCGGAGCATCCGGGCATGTTCGCGTCCCATGGCTTAAGGTCTATAAGTATGTGGGCGCAGTCCCGCGCTACATCGTTGAAAAAATTATAGTAAGCCTCCAGGTCATTCCTGTCCCAGACATCTCTTACACCGCACCAATCCATCAGATCGTAGGCAACTTCGCAATCGTCTGCCGATACAATTTTCTTCCACATATTATTTCCCTCCCATAGCTGAATATTCCGTGCAGGAATTCGCCGCACATAAACATGGCGCTGATAAGCCGGAGAGGCCGTTCCGGGCGCTTCTCCTGACTGAACCGTTGATGCGGGTATCCGTGAACATTGGCCCGAAATAACTTTTGGGGCGGTACGAATGATCGATGCTGTTCATAGCTCTTCCTCCTTCAGTTTTTTGGTCACTCAGTCCCGAGCTGCGCAGGTCTTGACTCAAACTTAGGGGAGGAAAGCCAACAAAAAAGCGGCCTTTCACGAGGAAAGGCCGCATGCTGACATGCTACCGGCTATTTTGCCGGTTTTCGGTCTCCCCC
>JAAYEY010000245.1 GCA_012728505.1 Synergistaceae bacterium
GGCGGAGCGGATGAAATTTATGCCCTTGGCGGAGCACATGCGATAGCGGCATTTTCATATGGAACGGAGCAGATTGCTCCTGTGAGCCTGATAGTAGGTCCAGGAAATCAGCATGTTACTGAAGCGAAACGACAATGTTACGGACAGGTTGGTATCGATTTTATTGCCGGACCGAGCGAAGTTTTGATAATTGCCGAAGAAGGTGCGGACCCCCGTATAATTGCAGCAGATATGCTTGCGCAGGCAGAACATGATCCACTTGCAAAAAGCATGCTGGTAACTACCTGTGAAAATCTGGCTAACGAAGTGATCGATTCAATCCACAAACAACTGGCGCTTTTGCCCACTGCAGAGATAGCTTCAAGATCTTGGGAAGATTACGGTGAAGTAGTTTTGGCAACTGACATCACAGAAGCGATAGAAATAGCCAATGAACATGCGCCTGAACACCTTGAGATCATGGTGAATGACCCCGGTAGTGTAGTAAATGACCTGGTAAACTATGGATCGCTCTTTATCGGGCAGTTTACAGCCGAAGTATTCGGTGATTATGCGTCAGGGACAAACCACACTTTGCCGACACTTAAAGCCGCTCGTTATACAGGTGGAGTTTGGGCCGGTACCTTTCTTAAGGTATGTACTCACCAAAGCATGACAAGTTCGGCCATGCTTGAAATAAGCGGTCTTGTTTCAAATATGGCTCGAGGTGAGGGCCTTATTGCCCATGCCAGAGCTGCAGAAATAAGGAAAGAAATTTTCGGTTAATTTAATCGGTTAATTTTCTTTTTATAGTGACAGGGCTGAAATGTGTTGCTGAGGCTAATCTTCGACAAGGTTAAAATAAGTAATAACAACAATAAATTAAAAAGTCCGTCGGTAAAATCATCTTCGTTCAACTTCGAAGAAAGATGAATGAGCCGGCGGATTTTGTATCTAATCCAGTTATGATGAGGGTCCAAAAGACTGGCCAATAAGAAAAATGAATACAAATTTTGCGATTAAAGCTAAAATACAATAAACACTTTTGTATGTTTGGAGGAATTCATGTGAGACGTACTTTTTCATACATTTTTTTGATTCTTTTATTTATAGTTTTGCTATCTGATCGAGGTATTGCTTCTGAAAAAACTTTGACTCCTGAAAAGATAAGAGAAAAAGAGAAGAAAATTACACAGAATATATCCGAACAAGTGGAAAAACAAATTCCCCGCGTCAAGGATTCTGCTCTTGAAAAACAACTTGAAGAAACAGTAGCAAAAATAAAACCGCACATGGGAAGGGATCTTGATTACGAAGTCCGCGTACTTGAAAGGGATGACCCGCATGCCTTCTCGCTTCCCAGCGGACTGACTTACATTACGACAGGAATGCTTCAATTTCTCAAGAGTGAGGACGAGATAGCTGCAGTTCTTACCAGGGCATTCGTACACGCAGATCTCTCACATTGGCTTACACAAACTTCACGTAACGAAAAAATAGATTTTACAACTATGGCGCAAGCTGCCGCAGCAACTCAGAGCGGAAAAGTGGCAGGAGGTTTGCTTAATTCTTTTCTTAATAGGGGTGTCATTAATTTTTATGACAATGAACTAGAAAAAGAGACAGATCTTAAGGCTCTCGATGTACTGACAAATACTGGATACAATAAGGTAGCTCTTCTGACTTTTGTAGAGCGAATGAGAGTTGAAAGACTTAAGCAAATCTATGTAAAAGGCATAGGAATTGACTATCAGGGCGGATCTAATCCTTTAGGGACAATAATGAAGGCTATGAAATTTCTAAAGATCAAAAGCAATAAAAAAAAGACGGACCCTGTCAAGACAGATATGATCCAAGCAAACACGGACATGGAAGATAGACTCAAGGCAATATTAAAATATTTTTCTGATAACAATATCGAGATTGAAAGAAAACATGCTCTTAACATGCTCACTATTAAAATAACAGAGCTTTCAGGCAGCTTTAACCTCAGCATAGATGAGACGGAAGTTATGAGCACTGAAAAGACTGATGCGTCACAAAATATATTCGCAGAATTTAAAGGAAGGCTTGATAGCCAGCTACAGCTTGAGATCCCGCCTTATGACATACAGGTCATGGATGTTCTTGATTCCAAAGCACTTTTGATCTCAGGAAGGCCAATGCTCTATGAGAAAGATCTAATAAACGGAATGCCTGACCTGCTTCATATAAGGGGGCAAATAATTAAAGCCCTTACAGATGCGAAAAGAGATAATTTTCTCACTGACTTTTACGAGTAAAATCTTAAGCAAAAAGGCGGCGCACAGA
>JAAYEY010000246.1 GCA_012728505.1 Synergistaceae bacterium
CGAAGATAAAATAGACATTTGCAAGGCAGTTGATCCCGTAATAGGAAAGAAATACCAGCAGGACCTGTTTTGAGATCTTCATTAAAAATGCATCCCCCGTTTATCCTTACGATTTGTTTTCTATAATCCTATCTTTTAAAAAATATAAGAGAAGGGTACGGTGGTCAGTATAAAAACGCGAGATCCCAAGACGCGTCTGAAACGTCATGGATCCCGCGCGTAAATTGCTTAGCGAGCTAAAGCCCCGATGGCAGTCTATTCTTCTTCTTCTACGCGTTCCTTCTCTGCTGCTTCTATGACTTTCTTTGAAATATCTCCCGGAACCTCTTCATAATGTGAATATTCCATCGTGAAGGTACCCCTTCCGGATGTCATCGAACGAAGGATGATAGCATAGCGGAACATCTCTGAAAGTGGACACTGTGCCTTGACTACCTGCAGTTTTCCTTCGCTGTCTATACCCATTATGCGTCCGCGGCGGCTGTTGAAGTCTCCCATTACATCGCCAAGACACTCTTCCGGCACTTTGACCTCTACGTTCATCACCGGCTCCATAAGTACAGGCATAGCGTCTGCCATTGCTTTTTTGAAGGCAAGCGAAGCTGCGATCTTAAATGCCATTTCAGAAGAGTCGACATCGTGGTAGGATCCGTCATATATCGCACATGAGAAGTCTGTGGCAGGATAACCGGCAAGGAAGCCTCTCTGTGCAGCCTCCCTGAGCCCTTTTTCAGCTGCCGGAATATAGTTTTTCGGAACGACTCCGCCGACAACACGGTCAATGAACTGGATACCGGCGTTCTTTTCGATTGGGGCGAGTTCGAACCAAACGTCTCCGTACTGTCCGCGTCCACCGGACTGTTTCTTGTGTTTTCCCTGTGCTCGGGCAGTCTTTTTTATCGTCTCTCTGTATGGGACCTTCGGGGTGCGTGTTTCAAGTTCAACCTTATAGCGTTCCTTGATCTTTGAAAGCATGATGTCAAGGTGCATGTCTCCCATTCCCGAAAGGACGGCATCGTTAGTCTCCGGGTTCTTGACGAATGAAAGTGTCCTGTCCTCTTTCAGGGTCTTTGTGATGGCTGTGCCAAGTTTGTCTTCGTCAGCACGGCTCTTGGGCAATACTGCCACACTATATACGGGCTGCGGAAACTGTATCGGACGGAATTGGAGAACTTCGCCCTTTATTCCCAGAGTATCTCCTGCGGTGGTACTTTCAAGCTTAGGAATAGCAACGATGTCGCCGAGCACTATTTCTTTTTCCTCAACGCTCTCTTTGCCTTTCATGAAACGAAAGGAACTGATCCTCTCCTCTTCAGCCTCAGCTACATTGAATACTGTCTGATCGCTCCTAAGGCTGCCTGAGAACACCTTGACGAATGAGAGCTTTCCAACATAAGGGTCGACCATGACCTTGAAAACAAAACCAAGAAAGGGTCCCTTTTCATCCGGAACTATATTTATTACTTCATCGCCTTTGAGTGCAGCGCGGTTTAGCATGTCCTTTGGTGAAGGCATATAGTTTGCGACCATGTCCAATAGCTGATAGACACCGATGTTCCCTGTACCTGACCCCGGTGTGATCAAAAATACCGATCTTGCACAGACAGCCTTACGAAGTACGGTTTGCAGCTCCTCAAGAGAGATCTCTTCTCCCTCAAGATAACGCATCATCATTTCGTCATCAGCTTCTACTGCTCTTTCCACAAGTGTCTCACGGGCTGCAGCGACATCAGCAACCATGTCAGCAGGGATCTCTCCTTCTGTTACATCCTTGCTTCCGTCACCTTTGTACTTGTATGATTTTCCGGTCAGTACGTTTACTAATCCTTTGAAATCAAGCTCTTTGCCTATTGGCAGATAAAGCGGCACCGCCCTGTCAGATATATTTTCCTGAATATCCTTGACAGTGGCATCAAAATCGGCATTTTCACGGTCAAGTTTGCTTATGAAGAAGATAGCCGGTGTTTCAAATGTCTCGGCAAAATCCCAGACGCTCTGTGTCTGTACTTCGACGCCTGCAGTGGCGTTAACAAGAACTACAGCACCGTCAGAGACTCTCATGGCGCAGCGCTGTTCGCCTACAAAATCTGCAAAACCCGGTGTATCAAGCACATAGATCGTTTTATTTTTGTATGGGATGGTAGAAAGAGAAGTGCTGATAGATATGCCGCGCTTTTGTTCCTCAGAATCAAAGTCTGAGACTGTGTTCTTGTCTTCGATCCTGCCCACCCTCGAAATAAGGTCCGTGTTATAAAGCAATGCCTCATTAAGTGATGTCTTTCCTGCTCCTCCGTGTGAAATCAGAGCAATACTGCGAATGTCCTCAGGTTTACGTGTCCCCATTTATTTCACTCCTTCTTATGAAGCTGAATATACTATCTTATGGTTACATGGTGTACCGTAATTCATCACAACCTGTTGATGATAACCTTTGAAGCACCTTTACGTCAATCTCTGACTGTACTAAAAACGGTGAAGAAAAGTCTCATCCTCACCGTTTATAAATATTTTATTTAAGCAGTGAAACCACAACCTGTGACACCTCTGCGGGGTCGGCAGATCCTCTTGTCTCTCTCATTACAAGCCCCCGGAGAAATTTAACCTTTGCGCCCTTCTTGTCGTTTCCATCCCTAACAGCCTTAACTGCTTCGGGTTCACTGTCCAAGACCTTTTTTACTGCCTCTTCAAGGGCAGCCCCTGAGATCTTGCCGTCCGAGACTCCGCTAAGTCTCACAGCATCTTGCAGAGAAGCCTTTTTCTCAACCATCACAGCAAGAACATCTTTTGCCTGAGTGTTGGAGAGCTCTCTCTTCTCCACCTTGATTATCAGTTTTCCAAGTTCTGCTGCAGGGACAGGGAAATCGTTTATCCCTATACTGAGGTCATGGAGTATCCTCTGTACCTCCATATGCATCCAGTTCGCACATTTTATTGGCGGAGCTCCCTCCGAAACACAGGCCTCAAAGTAGTCCGCCGTCTCTTTCTGTTCTGTTAGCCGGAGGCTCTCTTCCAAGGAGATCGAATATTCCTTTATAAACCTGTCCAGTTTTTCCCAAGGCATCTCAGGAAGGCTCTCGCTGATCTTTCGGACATATTCAGAACCGGCTGATATAGGGGCAAGATCCATTTCCACATAGTACCTATAATCTCTCTCTCCCTCTTTACTCCTCATCGACCTTGTAACACCGGCAACATCGTCCCAGAGTCGCGTCTCCTGAGCTAGATGTCCGCCTTCGTCGAGGACTTTGTTCTGGCGGGCTATCTCATATTCAAGTGCCCGCTCTATAGATTTGAGTGAGTTGACATTCTTTATCTCCACCCTTGTGCCAAGGCTGCCGTCCGGGTTGCTGTGGGAGACATTTACGTCGACCCTGAGTGAGCCGGACTCCATCTCTCCGTCTGATACTTCCAGATACCTTGCCAGCTGTCTTATCTGTGTTATGTATGCTATTACCTCTTCCGCAGAATTCATGTCAGGCTCTGAAACTATTTCAGAAAGGGGCATCCCGCCGCGGTTGTAGTCAACAAGGGAATATGCGGCTCCTGTAAGACGTCCGTCTGATGTCGGATGGACAAGCTTGCCCGCATCTTCTTCGAGGTGCAGGTGGTGGACCCTTATCCTCTTTTCTTTCCCTTCTGCAAAGATATCAACATAACCTTTGACTGCAATGGGATGTTCGTACTGTGTGATCTGGTACGCTTTTGGCAGATCCGCATAGAAATAATGCTTCCTGTGGAATCTTGTGTTATCGCTTATGGAGCAATGAAGTGCAAGCCCGATCTTCACAGCAAGCGCTACGGCATGGTCGTTGAGTATCGGAAGGGTTCCCGGTACTGCAAGGCATACAGGACATATATTGGTGTTTGGCGTAGCTCCTATGTAGTCACTTGAACAGCTGCAGAAAAGTTTGGACTTTGTCTTCAGTTGAAGGTGTATCTCAAGACCTATAACAGTCTCTCTGTTCATTCCCCGCAGCCCCCTTTATTTTCTATATCAGCAACCTGTGGAGAACCGGCTTTGTTTTCGATCGATCGTGCAAACGCCAGTAATCCGGCATCTCCGAACCTCGGTCCCATAAGCTGCACATTCGTCGGAAGACCTTCTTCTGTAAAACCAACATTAAGGCTTATGCTGGGCAAACCAGCCAGATTGGCTATCGAAGAAAAGGCATCTCCCAGGTATATACGCACAGGGTCTTCCTCTACGAGCCCTTTTTTATAAGGAAGGGCGGGAGTTATAGGACAGATCAGAGCATCAACATTCTTGAAAAGTTCGGCATATTCATCAGCTATCATCTGTCTGACCTTTGTTGCAGGCACATAGTAATTTTCATAATAGCCTCTCGTAAGGATACATGTGCCTATGAGTATCCTCTTGCGAACTTCTTTTCCAAATCCCTCGTTCCTGCTCCTTTTGTACATTTCAGCCAGGCTTCTTCCATCTGCGTGATGTCCGTAGCGCATGCCGTCGAAACAGGCGAGTTTAGAACTTGCGTCGCCCAGTGCCACCATATAGTAGCAGGCGACAGCGTGTTTCATCGTAATCGGAAGTTCGGCTTCGACTATCTCCGCTCCGGCTGACCTGCAATAGTCAGCAGCTCTCTCTATTGCTTCTATAAGCGGCCTGTCCATGCTTTCCGCATCGTAACCGGTCAACATCGCTATTTTTTTCCCTTTTATCCCTTCAAGAGCCGCTTCTGAGAAAGAGGGTCTTTTATATGAGTCGCATGTCGTGTCATTTGGATCCGCACAGGCAAGGACTTCCATAACTGCAGCCATGTCCCCCATATTCCTTGTTATGGGGCCTACCTGATCCAGCGATGAGGCATATGCTACAACGCCGTACCTGCTTATCTGACCATAAGAGGGTTTCATTCCCTGCACACCGCAGAAAGCTGAGGGCTGGCGGACCGAACCTCCCGTGTCGCTGCCCAGCGCAATGGGACAGAATCCTGCCGCCACGGCAGCCGCACTTCCGCCCGAGCTACCCCCGGGAACTCTGTCGAAATCTCTTGGGTTCAGTGTAGGACCGAAGATAGAGCTCTCTGTAGTGCTGCCCATGGCGAACTCATCCATGTTCGTCTTTCCCATAAGTACAGCTCCCGCTTCTTTCATCTTTTTGACAGCTGTCGCATCATAGTCAGGGATCCAGTCGGAAAGCATTTTGCTGCAGCATGTAGTCCTGATACCATCTGTGCAGAAATTGTCCTTTACCAGAAAGGGTACTCCTGCCAGCGGCCCCGGATCTCTTCCCTCCGCAACTGCTTTGTCTATCTCTTTCGCATCTCTATCAGCGCTTTCTTCTGAAAGGGTCACGACCGCGTTGATCTGCCCGTCAAATTTTTTTATGCGTTGCAGGTGGGCCGATAACACCTCGGACGCGGTCCAGTTTCCTTTTTTTACGCCTTCGGCGATATCGAGGGCGGATAGTTTATGGAATTCCATCTCTATTCCTCCTCTTCCGTTTCCACATCGTCCCCGGCTATGATCCTGGGAACGCGGAAGAAGTCTCCCTCTCTGACAGGAGCCTGATCAAGGAAACGATCCCGCCCCTTCCAGGCCACGGCGCTGTCTTCTCTTCTTGCCGGAGCTTTTTTGACGTCCCATTCAAAGGGACTGACGTTTGAACTGTCAAGTTCCTGCATCTCATCGCACATCCTGAGGACTGAGTTGGCTCTGTCAAGGACCTCTGCGTACTCTTCCTCAGGAAGGCCTATGCAGGAAAAACCCAGTACCTCTCTTAGCCTGACCTCGTCCATTTCCATCTTCTTTATCATCTCTGATCCCTCCAAACTGCGGGGAGCACTGTACTACTGTGCTTCGCTCAGCCTTTTGATAAAATCTTCTTCTTCAAGTATCTCTATACCCAGTGTGCGGGCCTTTAAAAGTTTGCTGCCCGGTCTTTCGCCGGCCACAACGAAATCTGTCTTTTTGCTTACGTTGTCGGATGTCTCACCGCCGAGAGCCTTTATTTTTTCAGACGCCTCAGGTCTTGTCATAGTGGAAAGTTCCCCTGTAAGGACAAATTTAAGACCGCTCCAAGGAAGATCATCCCGGGGCTTCGCAGGGCTCTCGATGACCATGTTGACCCCGGCCTCTTTGAGTCTGCTGATCACATGAGCATTGTGAGGCTCATGAAAAAAAACCCTGAGGGACTCCGCTATCACAGGTCCTATACCGTCCATCGACTCGAGTTCGTCGGTCCTGTTTACTGCAGTTTCAGACAAGAGTTCAAGAGAGCGAAATTTCTCCGCAAGGTCGTTCGCTGTCCTCTCACCGACATTCCTTATTCCAAGAGCATTTATAAGCGCACCCAGGGGACGTTTCTTTGAATTTTTTATGGCTTCTAAGATATTGCCGGCTGATTTTTCCCCCATCCTCTCAAGCGGAACGAGCAGATCTACATCGATATTATAAAGATCCGCAAAATCAGATACTATTCCTTTTTCAACAAGAAGGGCAACGATCTTCTCTCCCAACCCGCGTATATCCATGGCTGCTCTTGAGGCAAAGTGGATCATTCCCTCTATTATCTGTGCAGGACATGATCTGTTAGTACATTTTACTGCTGCTTCATCGCTGAGGCGAACCGCAACGGAACCGCAGACAGGGCATATTTCCGGTATCCTGAACGGAACTGTCCCTTCCGGCCGTCTCTCTTTTTCTACCCTTATTACTTCCGGAATTATCTCGCCGGCTTTGTGCACGAGCACATAGTCACCAATGCGGATATCCTTGCGGTCTATTTCGTCCTGATTGTGGAGTACAGCCCTCTTAACGATCGTTCCTGAGAGATGGACAGGCTCCAGCACTGCAGTAGGAGTAAGGGTGCCGGTCCTTCCTACAGTGACTTCGATGTCGATTATACGGGTAATTTTTTCTTCTGGAGGAAACTTGAATGCGATCGCCCATCTGGGAGCTTTTGATGTAGCCCCGAGCATTGCCCTCAAACCTATGTCGTTCAGTTTTACAACTACTCCGTCGGTGTCAATAGGATGTTCAAACCTTTTTTCTGTCCATTCTTCAAGATATGTCTCTACCTCTTTAAGGTTCGAGCAAAGACGTTCCGAACCCTGTACCGGAAGCCCTATCAGGCTTATCATCTCGAGCATCTCTTTCTGGCTCTTAATGCCATGCCTCTTCGGATCAACTATCTGGTATAGATATATCTTCAATTTTCGTTCTGCCGTAACTTTGGGATCCAACTGTCTCACACTGCCGGCAGCGGCGTTTCTGGGGTTTGCGAAAAGAGGCTCTCCTGCCTCTTCTCTGGCTGAGTTGAGTGCGGCAAATCCTTTTTTATCCATGCAGATCTCGCCGCGAACTTCTAATTTCCCTGTTACTCTCTCACGGAGCGTAAGCGGGAGGCTCTTTATCGTCCTAAGGTTAGCTGTGATATCTTCTCCCACACGGCCGTCACCGCGCGTCGCACCGCTTGTGAAAATACCGTTTTCGTAAATGAGGGAGACTGCGAGTCCGTCGATCTTTGGTTCACAGAGGACCGGGACACTTTTCATACCAAGGGCCTGTGCAGTCTTCACGTAGAAAGAACGCAGTTCTTCTATCTCAAGCGCGTTATCCAGACTCATCATGGGTTCACTGTGCCCTACTTTTACGAAGCCTTCTCTCGGAGCTCCTCCCACACGGTGCGTCGGAGAATCCGCAGTCCGGAGCTCCGGATGTTTTTCTTCTATTGCAGCAAGCTCTCTTAAAAGCCGGTCATACTCGAAATCCGATATTTCAGAGCTGTCAAGGACATAGTAAAGCTCCGCGTGGCGTTTAAGCTCCGCGCGAAGCTCAGAGACCCTCTTTTTAAGGCTTTCGGGTACTGCCATTGATATTAATCCTTCGGCTTCATCGTAGGGAAGAGGAGTACGTCCCTGATGCTCTTGGA
>JAAYEY010000247.1 GCA_012728505.1 Synergistaceae bacterium
AGAAGTCTCGTCTTAACAGAAGAAGTGCCTCTGTATGCGATATTCGACTCCTCTGCACCGACATCACAAAGCATTTTTGTGATGCACTCAGCTTCTCTGTCATTACCAGCTCGTCCTATGAATGAAGTTTTTACACCAAGCCTGCGTAAATTCGAAACTACACTCCCCGCACCTCCAAGAACATCATGTTCATCTTGAACAAGGAAAACAGGAACCGGTGCTTCGGGGGATATTCTCTTTACTTTTCCTGATATGTACCTATCAAGCATAATGTCGCCGACAACAAGCACAGATATATCGTCAAAACCTCCTGTACAAAGGTTCTTTATTCTTTCAAAAGTATTTGGTGCAAAATGCGTTAGATTTTTCATCGATTTTCTCCGTTTCTTGAGGCAATCAATTTAGCGGCATGATATATATCATTAGCTATAATGTCCGGTGCTTTTAGATCCTCCGGATAATTCAACAGAACTTCTTCTCCATATCCTGTCTTTACAAGAGCCGATTTTATATGGGCATTAATTGCCATTCTTATATCGGGGTCATTATCCCCTATAATCCAACTCTCTGATAAATCTATGCAAAAATCGGAGACAGCTTTTTTTATCATCCCCATTTTTGGTTTACGACATTCGCAATCCTGTCGATATGCGCCAACACCGTAATCTGGGTGGTGCGGACAGTAATAGAATGCATCTATAAACACACCCTGTTCCGCAAAAAGCTCCGAGATTCTGTCATTCGTTTCTTTTACGAAGTCCTCTGTAAAATACCCACGAGCCACACCGCTCTGGTTCGTAATTACTACAAGGAGATACTCTGTATCCTGTAAGATTTTCAGCCCTTCAGCAGCATGAGGAATTAACTTAATCTCATCGAAAGACCGCAGATAATTTTTTAGTTCGATTATCGTACCATCTCTGTCTAGAAAAACTGCAGCTCTCTTACCATCAACGACAACACCCATTAGATTACCCCTGCTCTGCTTTCATCCAGTCTACGTACTTGGCAACCCCTTTTTCCAAAAGAGTAAATTCTTTTGTGTATCCAACAGCACGCAACTTATCAAGATTAGCCTGTGTGTAATTCTGATACTGACCGCGCAGCTCATCTGGGAATGAAATGTATTCTATACTTGCTTCTTCACCGGACGCAGCGATTAATGCCGCTGCCAAATCTTTAAATGAACGGGCCGCTCCTGTTCCAACATTAAAAATACCTTTTATGGGTTGCTCCGGATTGTTAAGTCCAAAATGAAGAACAGCGGAGACAATGTCACCAACAAAGACAAAATCACGAAGCTGATTTCCGTCTGTAACTCCGTCAATTCCTTTAAAAAGACGTATCTTACCTGTAGTTTTTATCTGATTATATCCGTGAAAAGCCATAGAGGCCATTTTGCCCTTGTGTGCTTCGCGCGGGCCATAAACATTAAAATAGCGAAGCCCTACAAATGTTGAAACCGACTCGTCAAATCGCTCACGGGCCCACTGATCGAAAAGATATTTTGAATAAGCGTATATATTTATCGGTGCCTCATTTGCAAAGTTTTCGCAGAACCCATTTTTACCAGTTCCATAGACGGAGGCAGAAGACGCATAAACAAGGGGGGTTTTATTTGCAAGACACCACTCTGCAACATCGCAACTGTAAGAATAGTTATTCTGCATCATATAGGCACCATCGCGTTCGGTTGTATCCGAACAGGCTCCCTGATGGAAAACAGCTTCAACTTGTTGAAGATTGCCCCCTTTCAAATAGTCTAAAAAAGCTCTTTTGTCCATATAATCAGAAAAATGAAGTCCCACCAAATTACGGAATTTTTCGCTGTTATAAAAGTTGTCTACGACAAGGATGTTTGTTATTCCTCTGTCATTGAGCTCCTTAACAATATTACTTCCAATGAATCCCGCTCCACCTGTGACTATATACATGAGAACACCTCACAAAAAATATTTCATGCTATTATGCTATTAACTAACCGGCTAAACTTATGTTAACCAGTATATTTTATCAGTATATTGCTTTAAGCAGACTAGAAAATAAACTTATTTAAAAAAGGAGTTAATATCAAAGTCTAAATCTAGTATGAAACTATTGTTTATTAACGTTGTTTTTTGTTATTAGTCCAAATTTAATTGCCTTGTTAAACGCTTCCTTTACTTTTTCTGGTTTAAGCTTATGCAGAATATATTCTGTTTTTTCATCTTCCCAACGAAACTTTCTCAGTTCGTTCGTTGCAGTTACCTCAATAAACCATGGCATTCTAAATCCAAGTCTCCATGAGGTTGGGCAAGAGAAAATACCAACAGATGGAACTCCGCCAAGTGCTGCAATGTGAAGAGGTCCAGTGTCATTACCAACTGCTACCTCACATGAAAGTGCTACAGCCAAAAAATCGATCGTATCAAGTTGGTTCACTAAATTAAGATATTTATCTTCTGGTAGATTTGCTATTATTTTATCTGCTTCTTGTTTCTCTTTCTCACCATGTCCCACAATCACGACACTCCAGCCAAGAGAGACAAGCCACTGTAAAAAATCGTTCCAATACTCCGCAGGCCACTTTTTTAGTGCGGTTCCGCCAGCTCCCGGACAAATAAAAACGCGTTTTTTGTTAAGTTTTGAAAGTATTTTCTCTGAATCCTCTTTTTGCGTCTGCGTTATAAAAAGCGATGGCTCTTCTCTTAATCTTTCAGTTCTAATAGGTATTTTTTTGGGCTTACAGCAAAGATACTGCAACATAAAAGAATGGCTTCCTCCTGATGAGATATCGCTAATCCAGTCAAATTTTTCTTTCCTCACTTTTTTAGCCGTACTTAGCATTACACTTAAGGGTTTTTTGTTTCCAGTGATCACACTGGAAATGCAAGGCTGTGAGTCGGCAAATTCTTTCCACTGCGGTTTTGTAAGTATGGAAAATTTTGTCTCGGGGAATTTATCTTTTAAGTTTTTGATGTCGGTTATTGCCTGAGCAACATCACCAAAACCACCAAGTTCTATCCATAAGACTTTTTGTCCCTGTTGCAAAGAGATAACTTGGACCTTCTTTTTGCTGGCATTGATTAGTTTCATCATCAGTTCAATATATTGTGATGAAATTTTTCCTGGTAAAAATCCCGAAGCTCTTAGTTTAAGGATATCAGGAGATATTGGATTCTTAATGGCTTCTTCCATAGATGAGGCAAGAACATTGAAATCTCCTACCGGCACTAGTCTTCCGTATTTACCATGGCCGAGCAATTCAGAGGGACCGCCACAGTTTGTACTTACAACATTAAGCCCACTTAAAAGAGCCTCTCCTACAGCAAGAGAGAAAGCCTCATGTTTTGAAGAACAAACAAGGATTCTAGCAAACTTCATATACTGATAAGGATTACAAAATCCAGGCATGTTAACATAATCTTTTAAGTCAAGTTCCTTTATTAGCTTTTCTGCTCGAGAACTATTGCCACCTTCACCGAGAATTATTAGTCTTGTTTGAGGTCTTCTTTTATGAAGCAATGCAAAGGCTCTGATAAGAGTTGGATAATCCTTTACTCGAAAAAAACTTCCAACCGAAACAACAACTTCCAAAGAACAATCTTCAAACCACGGATGTAGATCTTCGTTTGGGTTTTCTTTTAGTACGATAGGATTGTAGATATAATGCGATGTCTCTTCTGGAACTACACCAAGTCTAACAACATCGTTTCTAACATAATCCGAAGCTGCTACAAATGCATCTGCCTTTTTATATAACCACTTTGACATCAACAGAAGATACATGCGTCTAAGAAAATATCTTTCGCCTATATCTTTTGAAAAAACATTGTGTTCAGTTACAATTATTGGGACATTTGTTTTTTCTAGTATATTAGCTAAAAGCATGGCACGATTGACTTTTGATGAAAAACAAAGCAAAACATCTGAATCTCCCCAGCGTTTAAGAGTTTTCAACCATTTTCGCAGACCTGAGAAGGGATTTAATGCTGAAAAAATGGAAGGAGAGCAGTCAAGCACAGATAACTGCGCATTTTGTGGGATTTGTGGTAGTAGTATGCCTTCTCTTTTGAATAAAACAACTTGAACAGTGTGTCCGTTATCAATAAAATTATTCAGAAGAGTCAATGCCACGCGCTCAGCACCGCCACCATGCATATTATTAATTATTATTGAAATTCGCATTTTATTTCTCCCTTGTAGTATGATTATAAAACAATATCATTAAACTTGTCGGAGAATATTATTATGTATAAAACACCAGCTAACAATTTACCTGAAAGAAAAGCACGTGTTCTTTGGATACGCTTTTGGGCGTTGGGAGATGTCCTACAATCAGCGGCAGAGGCAATGCTGTTTAAGGAAAGATTCCCTGATGTCCATCTGTCATTTTTGGTGCAACCTGAATATGCCGATATTATAAAGGGGCAGCCTTGGTGTGATAACGTCATACCTGCTTATAAAAGCCCATTCAAAGAATTTAAACGTACTCTCAAACTCGTCCGTGAAGGAAATTTTGATTGGATAATAAGTCAAAACCACGGAGGAAAAACTGCCATCATAAGTTTACTTTCTGGGGTGAAAAACCGTGTAGGAAAAACATTATTACCGTTTTTTTACACAGAAACCTTAAAGAATTTTTGGGTTCGATCTGCTATAAATAACAAAGAACGCATTAAACCTTCACTCGTGGCCTCGAAAGAGAACGTTGCTTGGGCTATGGACCATCTTTCCACTTTGCCTGATAGAAGGCTTTTTGCAATCATTGGGGCAAGCAACGAATGTAAAATGTGGCCTCTAGGCAATTGGATAGAATTCTTGGTTTCTGTCTTGAAAGATGGATGGGGCGTTGTTCTTATCGGGAACGGAGATAAAGAAATTGATTTTGCAAACAAGCTCCAATTAACTTTGGATCATAAAAACATAAAAAACACCGTAGGAACTCTTACTTTAGTTCAACTGTTATCCATAGCTTCCGTATGCACAACAGCTGTGGGCAACGATACCGGAACACTTCACCTTGCTTCGCTATCAGGTCTTCCAACAATTGGATTGGCTGATTACGACCAGTTTGAATGGATTGGTTTAACAATGCCCTGGTTCACCGGACTCAGTGCAGCTGGTAAACCGAAAGACAAAAAAAACAGTGTTAGAGGAAGAGACGCTTCCATGCTAGCGAAAATAGATCCTCAAAAAGTGCTTGATATTTTTCATAACATTGGAGAAATTTAATGTTATGTCAATAATTCAAATTACTGCTCTTGTTCAATCATATTGCGGCGGGACTCGCATAATCCCCACTCTTGAATCGTGCAAACTACAAGATTATCCGCATAAAGATCTAGTTATAGCTGATGATGCATCCAATGATGGAAGTACCATTTCAATAATTGATAATTGGCTGAAAGATAATGCTCAATATTTTGCAAACGTTTTATTTATAAAAAACTCTCAAAACTTAGGTATTGTCAAAAACTATCGAAACGCCGCGCTAAAGGCTCAAGGAGATATTATCATTCCGCTTGGACAGGGAGACACCTATTATTCCAGAGAAACTTTTTCTCGCATTGCAAATGAGATTGAGAAACAGCGCAAAGAGAATTTAAGCGATCCCTTAGTTTGGCTAGGATATTACAAATCATATGAAATCGCTCCTGAATGGAAAGAGGTTAACGATCACCTTCTGGCCTATCCTGTCAGTATGTCATTGCTAGAAAAATCTCCTGACATTGCATTGACAAAGTTACTGGAAGGAAACTTCATAGGGGCGCCATCTTTTGTTTATAACAAAAAATACTTCCAGGAGGGTATTTTCCCCATTCCTAATGCCATCAAAGACTTAGAAGATTATGCAATGTCAGTATGGATGTTAGTGGAGGGACATCGCTTCAGTTACTTACCACTATTTGTACGTTGGTACGAAAAAGGGACAGGACTTTCCGCATCAAGGAACGTAAGATACTTGACATCGCTTAAAAAAGTTTATGGTTTTGTAGAAGAAATAACCCGGCCCTATCCTAAACTTAACAAGTTGGCCAACGAATCAAGAAAATTAAATCAGATACGTTCTATAAATAATCGAATAGAACGGGAAACAAAGAAATTGTTTTTTCATTTATCTAGAATAGTGATACATCCGATTAGAATGGGCAAATCTCGTGTTTTTAGTGTTAGAAAAAAATATTTTATGAAAGTAAACTCCCCTGATATAATTAAACATATCGAATTACAATCAGGAAAATCTTTCGATAAAGGATTTTTTATATAGGAAGGGTTTGAATATATGTTATGTCTAGAAAATGAAGATTCAAGAATAGAATCTTGGGTTTATATATGTTTTATTGTTGGCTTAGCGCTAACTGTTTTCGGACCTATTTTCCATTATATTGCATTTGTATTGGCTCTTATATTCGTTGTCTATAAAAAATTAAAATACAATGTTCCGCTCATTCCAAATTTTACAATATATGGAAAATTAACTGTCTACTGTCTAGCAACTTATTTCTTTTATTGTTGTGTCACCTATTTTTATCACTTCAGCGACTGGAGCATTTGGGCAAGAGAGAGTTCTGTCCCTCTCGAAATACTCTTTGGTGTTTGGCTTGTTGCTATTATGATAAATACACGTGCAAAAAGGTTTACTTTCTTAAAAGTTTTCTTTTATGTAAATATGATTGCTGGAATTTGGCTTGTATCTGACCAAATAGGAATTGCTCATTTCCCTTCCTCAACTTTTTTTAATCATAATATGTTGGGACCATATCTTTACTTAATTATCCCTTTACATCTCTCCTACATAATACAAGAGAGAATGAACTCTTTTATAAAAGCGGCTTTTGTAGCTTTAAATGTTGTTTTTATAATATTTTCTTTTTCTTCAATAACATATGCCACCTGTTTTATTGAAATTCTCATCATACTGATATTTACATATAAAACAAAATTATTAGATGTTAAGGTTCTTGTTTATGCGTTTCTATTGTGTATACTTTCGTTGTTTTTGATTAATTCATATACACACGGTAATATTTCGCCGTTAATTTCTCGAGAATTCACTCAAATTTCTTCTAGTAGCGTACGTGATCTTACATCAGGCAGAGCTGAGGTTTGGGAATTTGCAATATATTCCATTAGCCAAAAACCCTTCCTAGGTTGGGGGAAAAATAATTTTGACATATTACACAAACAATATATAGAAACCTTTGCAAATTCGCTAAAATTAGCATCTAACTACTCGTTTGCACACGCTCATAATCTTTATCTGATGATTGCGTTTGAGATTGGCATTCCGGGGATGCTGTTGTTTTTACTGGCTATGCTTATTCCTGTCTGGAGTTCTCTAAAAATGTTATTCTCACACGATAATGAAGAGGAAATCTGGCCGGCAATTTTCCTCTCCATGTTTTTAGGACAGTTGATTTACAGTTTGGCCGGAGAAATGATTCTTGATATGAGGCGTGACGTGGCTGTATTGCTATGGATTTACTGGGGTATTTTCTCTGTTTACTCTCAAAACAAAAAGAGAGAACTTTTATAGCCGAGGAGGTTTCGCTGACTTTGAAACTCATAGGTTGTCTTTGTAAAAAAATCAAAATAATTATAAAAATGACGTTGTTTCAGCTGAAATGGCGCAAGCTCAACTTACACAATCGAACGAGAGCAATGAACTTTTTCGACTTAAATAAAGTATCTGTTGGCAAACATACTTATGGTGATTTAATAATTCATTGTTTCAACAACAACAACGAATTTCTTAAAATAGGTAATTACGTATCCATTGGTGAGGGCGTTGAGTTTTCACTTGGCGGAAACCATCCATATAACTATTTATCAACATAT
>JAAYEY010000248.1 GCA_012728505.1 Synergistaceae bacterium
AAAAACCTTGCCGTCGGCTACCGCAGGAGAAGAAACTACCCAGTTGCCGGTTGGATAACTCCAGTTTGTTTTTCCGGAATAGAAGTCCAATGAATAGATATTTCCGTTGTTAGAACCAAAAATTATTGAATTGCCAAAAATGGCGGGTGAAGATTTAACCATGTCGGGAATTTTTACATTCAACACTTTCTCTCCTGTAAAAGCGACCTTAGCTGTTTTGTATTCGAGGTTACCTGTCCTCTGGTTGTTTGTTCGAAACATTGGCCAGTCCTTGGCTAAAGCAGGAATTTGCAATACAAACATTAAGAATAGCGAAGCTGCGATAATATTTAATTTTTTACGATTCAATTTATTCTCCCCCTTTTGAAATTTGTGCAATCAGATTAAACCTTTTTACAAAATTGTACATCGTAAAAAAGAATGATTGATAAAGAAGTACTTTTTCGGCTAGAATATATAGTTGATTGAAGGAGTGACATAGATGATCCTTGAAAACATTCGTAATTTTAGCATAATAGCACATGTCAACCATGGGAAATCCACACTAGCCGACCGTCTGCTGGAAGAGACAGGGACGATTGCGGGACGTAATATGAAGGCACAATTGCTTGACATGCTTGACCTTGAAAGGGAAAGAGGCATAACAATCAAGCTTGTCCCTGTGAGGATTAACTATAAAGCACTAGATGGAGAAGAATATGTGCTTAACTTGATTGATACTCCCGGACATGTTGACTTTACATATGAAGTCTCCCGTTCCCTTGCTGCTTGTGAAGGGGCTGTACTTGTAGTGGATGCAGCACAGGGAGTAGAGGCCCAGACTGTTGCAAACAGTTATCTTGCAATCGACCTTGACCTTGAAATAATTCCAGTATTGAACAAGATAGACCTCCCTTCAGCCCAGCCGGAAAGAGTAAAAAAAGAATTATTGGAAGTCGTCGGGATAAACGCTGAAGACGCTATAAACGTTAGTGCGAAGACAGGAGAAGGCATCGCAGATCTTTTAGAAAGAATTGTGCGTGATGTGCCACCTCCTACAGGAGACCCGGAATCGCCCCTACAGGCCCTTATCTTTGACTCGGTCTATGATAACTATAAAGGGGTAATATGTTATGTCAGGGTGGTTAATGGCACCCTGCAGGCGGGAAAGAACATTAGGTTCATGGCTACCGGCCGTGATTATGAGCTGGACGAGGTAGGAGTATTCAAGCCCGACATGGTCAAGGTTGAAGAGCTTGGCCCCGGCGAGGTCGGGTATATTGCGGCAAGCGTTAAATCCATTCATGAAGCGAGTGTGGGGGATACGATAACTGAGTCAAGGCGTCCCGCCGCAGGCCCTTTGCCCGGTTATAAAAAGGTTAAACCTGTCGTCTTTTGTGGTTTTTACCCAATTGAAAGAGAAGAGATTAACCAGCTCAGAGAAGCTTTGGAGAAACTGCAGATAAACGACTCTGCCTTAAGCTATGAACCAGAGAATTCAGCTGCATTGGGTTTTGGGTTTCGTATCGGTTTCTTGGGACTCTTGCACATGGAAATAGCAAAAGAGAGATTAAACCGTGAATTTGGTGTAGATCTTGTTGCTACTGCACCGAATGTCGTATACGAGGTAGTCTTAACAAACCAAAAAGTTATTGAAGCCCATAAACCATCAGATTTTCCGGACCAGGAGAAAATTGAAGAGATAAGAGAACCGTACATAAAACTTACAATATTTCTTCCGGAACCTTTTGTGGGTGCCGCGATGCAGCTATGTCAAGAAAAAAGAGGAACCTACGTTGGCATGGACTACATAACCCCAGAAAGAGTCAGGCTCATGTATGATATGCCACTAGCTGAATTCATCTTGGATTTTCACGATAGACTGAAGTCCTGTACTAGAGGATATGCTTCACTTGATTATGACCACATAGGTTTTAGAGCAGCCAACCTTGTTAAGGTAGATCTTCTGCTTCAGGATGAGCCTGTTGACGCCTTTTCGTTCATATGCCACGAGGA
>JAAYEY010000034.1 GCA_012728505.1 Synergistaceae bacterium
AAACATACTTATGGTGATTTAATAATTCATTGTTTCAACAACAACAACGAATTTCTTAAAATAGGTAATTACGTATCCATTGGTGAGGGCGTTGAGTTTTCACTTGGCGGAAACCATCCATATAACTATTTATCAACATATCCATTCAAATCACTCCTCTTTAAAGAATCATTTCAAGAACCGACAAAGGGTAAAATAGAAGTCCATGACGATGTTTGGATAGCTACTAATGCTATAATTTTATCAGGCGTTACAATAGGAAAGGGTGCAGTCATAGCTGCGGGATCCGTGGTTATCAAAGATGTTCCTCCCTATGCTATTGTAGGAGGCAATCCTGGGAAAATAATAAAATATCGTTTTAATAAAAACATTATAGAGAAATTACTTGAGCTAGATTTTGCTTCTCTAGATAAAGACAGGTTGCTCCATCTTAAAGATGAACTATATACTGAGTTAAATGATTCCAACATAGACGATATAATATATAAATTAAAGAACAACTAGAATAAACAACATTGTTTTGTAATAGTTCAATAATAATATAAAGAGGGGTATTAAAATAAAATATCTTATTACAGGAGCAGCTGGTTTTATAGGAAGTAATTTAGCTCATTATCTAGTTTCACTTGGTCATGATGTTGTTGTGTTGGACAAGCTTACTTATGCAGGAAATATTGATTCATTAGAACACATCCCGCCAGAAAAATTAAACTTTGTGCGAGGAGACATCTGTGACACTGACTTCGTTTATGCTTTGATCTGCACGACTCTCCCTGACGGGATATTCCATCTCGCTGCGGAAAGCCACGTAGACCGTTCAATAGACGGACCTTCGGTGTTTATAGAAACAAATATCATCGGTACATATTCAATGCTTACAGCAGCACGTAGGTATTATGATAATTTAAATGGCTCAGAAAAGGAAAGTTTCCGTTTCCTTCATATCTCAACAGATGAAGTATATGGAAGCTTAGGAAGCACCGGCTACTTTACCGAAGAAACGCCATATTCTCCAAACTCTCCATACTCTGCATCTAAGGCATCATCAGACCACCTTGTACGAGCATGGCACCAGACATATGGATTGCCTGTTCTGACAACAAACTGTTCAAACAACTACGGACCCAGGCAATTTCCAGAAAAGCTGATTCCACTAGTAATCCATAACGCGCTTGCAGGAAAAGAACTTCCTATATACGGAGACGGCAAAAATATCCGTGATTGGCTTTACGTTGAAGACCACTGCAAAGCGCTTTACACAGTAATGACAAAAGGACTGTGCGGAGAAATATATAATGTTGGAGGAAATTGTGAGCGTCAAAATATAGAAATTGTAAAAACAATATGCTCCATTTTGGATAAGCTGCGCCCTAAAAATGACGGTACAAAATACGAAACTCAGATTGTATTTGTCAAAGATCGCCCCGGCCATGACAAAAGATATGCAATTGACGCGTTCAAGATAAAGGATAAGCTCGGATGGGAACCTGAAGAAACTTTTGAAACCGGTATTAAAAAAACTGTTCTTTGGTATATTGAAAATCATAATTGGGTTCAGCACATAATGGATGGTACATACCAATGCCAAAGGCTTGGACTGGGGGAGACACAACGTGATTAGAAAAGGAATAATACTTGCTGGCGGTTCGGGAACAAGGCTATGGCCTCTTACAATTCCTGTCAGTAAACAGCTTATGCCTGTATATGATAAGCCTATGGTTTACTATCCTCTTTCGACACTTATGCTTGCTGGAATAAAAGATATCCTTGTAATTACAACTCCAGAAGATCAATCCGTTTTTCAAAAACTTCTTAAGGACGGCACACAATGGGGCATAAATATTTCCTATGCGATTCAACCAAAACCAAACGGACTGGCTGAAGCGTTTATCATTGGCGAAGAATTTATAAACAACGAGCCTTGCGCACTTATACTTGGCGATAATATTTTCTATGGACGTGGTCTATCCGAAATGTTGCTTAAAGCAGCTTCAAAAGATGGCGGTGCTACGGTTTTCGGATATCCCGTTGATACCCCTAAGAGTTACGGCGTTGTCGAATTTAACGAAACAGGTCAAGCCATATCACTAGAAGAAAAACCTAAAAAGCCAAAATCTAACTGCGCCGTTGTCGGGCTCTATTTCTATGATAAAAACGTCGTGAAATATGCAAAAAGCTTAAGGCCATCACAGCGAGGAGAACTTGAAATAACCGACCTAAATCGGCTCTATATGGAAAAAAATGAACTTGATGTGGTTGTGTTTGGCCGTGGCTTCACTTGGCTTGATACTGGAACGCATGACAGCCTGCTTGAAGCAGCTAACTTTGTGCAGATAATGCAGAAGAGACAAGGCCTGATGATTTCATGCGTTGAAGAAATAGCACGTAATCAGGGATGGATAACAACGGAACAGCTAAAAGAATTAGCTAAACAATTAACAAAAACTTCTTATGGTGCATATCTGATAAAACAGTCAAAAAGTAAAAAGGATTTAAACAATGAATATTAAAAAAACAGACTTTCCCGGTCTCATATATATAGAGCCTAGAATTTTCGGCGATTCTAGAGGCTGGTTTCTTGAGACATGGAATGAAGAACAATATAAACAGATAGGCATCACTGGCCCATTCGTACAAGATAACATCTCATATTCATCACGAGGCGTTGTTCGCGGCCTACATTATCAAAAACCATACTCACAGGGAAAACTTATATTTGTAATTCAGGGTTCCGTTTGGGATGTCGTTGTAGATTTAAGAAAAAGTTCCCCTAAATTCGGAAAATGGATTGCATTCAATCTGACAGAAGAAAAGAAAGAGCAGCTTTTTGTGCCTGCTGGTTTTGCACACGGTTTCTGTGTCCTTTCAGACTCCGCATTGTTTCAATATAAATGTACAGATAAGTACAGCCTTCAGTCAGAACAGGGAATCATGTGGAACGACCCTCATTTAAATATACCATGGCCAGTAGATAATCCTTTAATCTCAAATAAAGACCAAAAACACCCTTGTTTTAAAGACTTAAGAGATGACTTACTCTTCTAAGAGAGGAGATAATAATGACCAATTTAAATATGCAACAACCAAGTATACTTATCTTTGGAAAAAACGGACAAGTCGGCTTTGAGCTCTGCCACTTACTCCCTTCTTTGGGAATAGTAACAGCAATAGATATCGATGAATGTGACCTCACAGACAAAGACTCCATAACAAAAGTGTTAAATACAAACAATCCCGACATCCTCGTTAATGCTGCAGCCTATACCGCGGTTGACAAGGCAGAAAAGGAGAAAGAACTTGCCTTCAAACTGAACTCAGAAGCTCCGGAAATTATGTCCGCATGGGCAGCTAAACATGACTCAATAATGGTTCACTACTCTACAGACTATGTGTTCAACGGGACTAAAGCAGAACCATGGACGGAGAACGACATTCCCGATCCTCTTAATGTGTATGGAGCCTCCAAATTGAAGGGTGATGTAAATATACAAAATTCGGGATGTGATTATCTCATATTTCGCACGAGCTGGGTATATGGCGTAAGAGGGAAAAATTTTTATCTTACGATGAGGAATTTGTTGCAAGAGAAGAAAGAAATACGTGTGATTAACGACCAGTTCGGAGCTCCAACATGGTGCGGAACAATTGCAGAAGTAACTTCAAAAGTAATGAAACAAATTTACAACCCGCTTAGCAAGATAAAACCTAAGGACGTATCTGGTATTTATAATCTTACAAATTCCGGACAAACAACATGGTTCGGATTCACACAAGCAATAAAGGAACAACTCCAAAAAGAAAAGCCTGGGCAAACCCTAGCTAACCTAAGACCTGTTTCAACAGAGGAATACCCTACCGCTGCAGTGAGACCAAAATATTCTTCTCTATCGTTGGCAAAATTAAAATCAACTTTTAATATAGAGACCCCTAATTGGGACGAAATTCTGCCCCAACTACGTATAGGGAGTTAATTCATTATGCCTGACACTATTAATGTTGCTCTATCAATATGGGATCCCAGTGGCACATACAGCAGACATGCAGGAGTTGTTATTGCTTCTGTTTTAAAGAACACAAAGTCAAATGTGATGTTTCATCTTCTACATGACGAGACTCTAAGTGATGGAAATAAACAAAAATTAGAAGAGACTGCCACTAAATTCGATGGCAAAGTAAATTTCATTGATGTAACAGATGAAATGAAAAAACATTCAGGCGTTGATATTGCAAGAATAACTGGAGCATTCACACCGGGCTCGGTGTTCCGGCTTTTATTACCTCGCCTAACCAAAATGAGCAAGGTAATCTATCTTGACTGCGATGTTGTCGTTAATCTGGACATAAAAGAATTTTGGGACATTGATTTAGATGGTTATTACATTGCCGCAATAAACGATAAAGCGGGACAGACTATTAGTGATAAACCTTTACTTTCCAATTCACGTTTCCGTATGTGGATGATGGATATACCGCTTGAGAACTACTTTAATTCCGGAGTTGTTATGCTTAACCTTGATGAAATAAGAAGAGATTTCAATCTTTTTGAGGAAGGCCTAAAGTTCTTCGAACATTATGAAAGATGCACGGAGTTTCCTGACCAGGATTTATTAAACAAATTATTTAGCAAAAAAACTCGTATTATCGATCCCAAATTCCACGTCTTTGCTCGAGAAGCCATGAAGAGAAAAGATTTTAGCAACACCATATGGCATTTTACGGGAGAAAAACCGTGGAACATTCACCTCGGCAACCCACTGGAGCTTCTCTACTGGCAATACCTAAAAGAAAGCGCATGGGGAAATCATTTAATCGAGTATATGCTGGAGGCACGTAGCAGTAAGTATGTACATGTTCATACTTCCGATTGCTATAAGAAAATTGGCAGAAGATTAAAGCTCAATGTTGTAAAATCACTTCCCGCAAACATCTTATCCGTTCTATACGGAGAGCTACTCTTCAGAATGAGAAATTTAGGCCGGTAGAATATATCACGAGAGACTCCGTCTCTCTTTCGGAGATGCTTTGGCAAAAACCGCACATATCTATCTTCACT
>JAAYEY010000249.1 GCA_012728505.1 Synergistaceae bacterium
GGATTTCCACGAAAATAAAGTATTTCCAAGACTTTTACCGCAACTATCTTTCCGTTCATAATGTTTCTGTCTCATCAATTTCTGATAGGAACGGGGGTGCGGACACCTCACTTTATCATTGCTTTTTCCGCAAGAATCCAGTGATAAAGCCATATTTCTTCAGGGGTTGAGCATTCTGTCAATTGTGTAGGTCTGACCCCGCTGGTTCCCCTATGTACCTAGACTGGCTATTACAAGCAGTTCCTAAAGTTCTTTTTTTAGCGTTATCAGCTTTTGTTCCCCTTCGTGCTCTATTAGCATGACAAGCGAAGCTCCTGCACCCCATTTGTTGGCGATATATGAATTTACTGAGTCTTTGTCGAGAGATGAGAGTACTCGTCCATTGATCTCCAGGATCTTGTCGTTGATGAATATTTTAGCGTCAGAAGAAGCACTGGCTGGTTCTACCGCCTTAACCTTGTAGACGTTTTCTCCGTCTTTGTCAGTTAAAGTTAGACCAAGTTTCTTCTCTCTTTCGTTTCCCGACCCGGGAAGCTGATCAACAGCTTCGTTTGTAATTGCGTCCTTTGGTGTGTGATCAATACTGCTTCGTACTTCTTTAATAATGGGAATGAGTTGATCGATACTGCGCTTACGTTCAAAGAATCCGCCCCAGCCATTTGATATTTTCTCAGTCTCGCTTACCATCATTTTTATGTTGCCGTCTCTTGCAAGCAGGTTAAATCTGACAGTTGTATTCTGCGCCGCTGACCAAAAACCATCTCCGAAGTTTTTGTCGAATGTCATTTTGTACGGTGTTACCTCGTTTACAACAAAGTTTTTACCCGTCATTACTTCAATAAGCACATCCTGGACCTTTTCTACAGTGCAGTCTTTGATTGTGGTCGTGTAAATTGCGGCAGCAAAAGCAGTAGATGTGAATGTAAGTATGAGAGCGATGACAATCAATATTTTTTTCATCTTCTATATTTCCTCCTTTGGTACGTCTAAAGTTTTTATTCCAATAATGTAGCGCTTCCTATAAATCAAGCCTTTTTTCTTTCTTGTTTTAAAGCTTGCACTTTTTTGAGGACATTTTGATTTAGGCGTTCTCAATTTAAAAAGACATCTCGTATTTTTATCAGCTACTTATTACAGAGGCTAAACCTAACTCTCCTACCCGGTAAATCCACATTCGTTGTTTCGTAACCGGCCTCATTCCAGCTAAAACTTTGCGTGTGCCCATGATTGCTCCACCATGCGGGGTAGCGAAAAGCGGACTGAGGCAATTTAAATCCAAGAATTGACTCAATTTCTGAAAAGCTCAAGTCAATCGCGTCTTTACCGCGGTTTTCCAGATAATCTTTCAATGTATGATACTTGCTAGTCATAGGAGCGGCTGCATCGAAAGTCAATATTTTCGTTTCCGGTGCTTTTTTAGTAATTACCGGCATCACTTCAGCCGGTGGCAAATTTGTTTCTTTCGCATTAATTACCTCATTTGTAAGTGCTATTCGGAAATTCTTCAGTGCTTGCTGGGCTTTACCTATAGGTAATCCTACAGCTGGAGCATATAGTTTTGAATCTCTATTTCCTGTTTTAGCCATAATTTCCTCTATTCGCTTTGCGTAGGCTCTCCCTCCCCAGACAAAGATTACAGAGTATTTTCCAAGTTCCTTTTCTGCCCATTGGTTAAGGAGTTCTACAGGAGGAATAACGCTATTACAGTCCTTACGTTCAGAAAATGAAATATTATAATTTGTAATTTCCTTATCAGGTTCTATAAACCCATATTTTGCAGACAAAATAAGCCATAACGGTTCTATTCCTGTTTTATTCTTAAAATTTTCAAAACAACCTACAGCTTGCTTGAACATACCACCTTGATATGCGATCCTTGCGGGGTAACTTTTTGTATCATCTCCATACTTGCTCCAAATCTTCGCACCGGAACAGGCAACTATATTCAACAAGCTGCCCTTTTCAAAAGCACTGAGATATTCTTCAACAAGACACGGTTCTGACATTTAAACTACCCCTCTCTGCTTCCTCCAAAGTTCGCAAATAATGGTTTAATACTTTCTAGGGAATTTCTCTTTTCCGAGTTGCCA
>JAAYEY010000035.1 GCA_012728505.1 Synergistaceae bacterium
AAATATCTCATTGGGTTTACCGCGTCTCCGTTGACTCTGGTCTCAAAATGGAGATGGTTTCCGGTAGCGACCCCTGTTGCCCCGACTCTTCCAATTACACCGCCCCTGTTGATCTTTACACCTTCTGAGCATTCAATTCTTGAGAGGTGCGCATACACTGTTGTAAGATTGCCACCATGGTCAAGTATAACCACGTTTCCATACCCGCTCAGCCATCCTGTAAATAATACTTCTCCCGTATCAGCGGCCTTCACCGGAGTGCCGTTAGGGGCACTTATATCAATCCCGGTGTGGGTTATTTTCGTTTTGAATATAGGATGTACTCTTGTTCCGAAGGTACTCGTGATGGTTCCCTGGACTGGCCAGGCGAGCCTTCCTCCCCTATAGTAAACCGTCTGCTGTTTACCGGGAGTTCTTTTCGCGGCCAATGCTCTCTTCTCAGTCAGCAACCTTTTTATCGTAGCCTGAAGCTCCTTTGAAGCTCTTAGAAGCTCATTCTGCTGAGCCATATAGAGATCTTTGTCCTTACGGACTTTAACAAGTATTACATTTCTTTCATTTGACGCACCTTTTAGCTCGTTTGTCTGGCTTTTTAGTTCCTTGCCGTGAGATTCAAGACTTGCCTTTTGAACCTTAAGCTGTTCCTGTGTTTCGCTCAGTTTCTGCTTTTGGTATTTTAGTTCGTTTATAAGCTGCTGGTCCTGCTCAGCTATCTTTGCCAGTAGATATGAATTGGTCAGTGCATCTTCTGCTCCCTGCGATGAAAGCAGTAGGTTAAAATTAGTGGTAGCTCCATATTTATAAATGGAGACAAGACGATGTTTCAGAAGCTCTTCGCCCTCAGCTATCCTCTTGTTCTTTTCTACTATTTCATTTGAAAGTCTCACAATATTCTGATGGACTTTTTTTATTCTGAGAGTAACAACGTTTACTTTTTGTCGTGTAACGGTAATTTTTTGGCTTAGAATCTCTATTTGTTGGGTAACTGTTTTTTCCTTTTGAGTCGTCTCAGATAGCTTCTTATTAGTAGTTGAGATTCTCTTTTGTATTTGCTGGTACTCTGCTTCCTGTTTTTTAATCTGTGTATCAATATCATCTTCCTTTTTTTCGGCAGCACTAACCATTCCTCCGGTTAAAATAATAAAGAGGAATGTGGTCAGGAAAAAGAAGATTAAATATCTGGTAAACCTATAGCAAAACAAATTTATTTTACCCCCTGGTTAAGTCGCTAAAGCGGTTTCGATGCTTTTCTGATGAATTTTTCTACAGCCATAAGGCTTGATATCAAACTTACGGTTGCACCACAGCATATGAGCATAAATGCGAGTTTACCCGTGAGTCTTGTAGATTCTATTAGTGGAATGAATGGAAGCATTTCCTTTAGCCTTGTTACAGCGCTATAGTATGTACCCCCCAAGAGGAGCGACGCAAACAATGCCCCTGTAATACCTAGTATAAAACCCTGTATAACAAAAGGAAGGGCCACATAGGTAGAAGTAGCTCCCACCATCATCATAACTCCTATTTCTTCTTCCCTTGAATATACAGATATCCTTATAGTGTTAAAGAGGACAACTCCGCTGGCGGCAATAGCTACTAGCAGCATAATTATTGAAAACTTTTCAACAAAGCTTGACACTCTAGCTAGCTTTTCAGCCACGCGCCCGGCGTAAACAATATCCTCAACCTCGGGAATAGCAATCAGCAAACGTGCTGTTTCAGCTACCTGAGAAACATTTTTCACCTTTATTTCAAAGCTTTCAGGCAGTGGGTTCTCCCCCAGCAGCATAACTGCTTTTGCCTGCTCCCCAATCCTCGAGCGTAGGCGTTCAAGCGCCATATCCCTTGTTATCAGTTTCGTCTCTTTAACAAAAGGAAGCTCTTTTATTGCTTTTTCCGTTGCCTTTGCGTCAGCTTTTGGCTTGAGGTAAGCCTGTATGGTTAGCTGATTTTCAAGAGAGCTAACTATGTTTTTCACATTGAGTACAAAGAGGGTGCTGGCTCCAATTATAAAAAAGACGGACATCGCTGTAAATATTGTTAGAAGGCTCATGCCCCAATGGCGTACAATAAGCCTCCATCCATCCCTGCATGCATATCTAACAGCTGCCATGAAGCTCATACCTCCCCTGCTCTTCGTCCCTCACGATACGCCCTCTGTGAATCTCTACGACTCTGTGGGTGTAGGTGTCGACAATATACTCGTTATGTGTAGCCATGATCACAGTAGTACCTGCGGCATTTATTCCAAGTATCAGTTGCATTATCTCGTCGGCAGTATGGTTATCCAGGTTTCCTGTCGGTTCGTCAGCTAGCAAAAGAGAAGGACCGCTTACTATAGCCCTCGCTATGGAGAGACGCTGCTGTTCTCCTCCTGAAAGTTGAGGCGGAAACAAATTTCTTCTGCGCCAAATTCCTACAAGCTTAAGCACCTCAGATACCCTGTCCGAAATCTCTCTGGGAGGAAGCCCCATTACTTCAAGAACAAATGCCACATTTTCGAACGCAGTGAGGTTCGGAAGAAGAAGAAAGCTTTGGAAGACAACACCTATATCTCTCCTGAAAAGAGCCAGATTAAATCTGTTTATCTTTCTCAAAAGATTGCCTCCTACGCTAATCTGGCCTCTTGTGGGTACGACTTCTCTCGTTATACAGCGCAACAGAGTCGTCTTACCCGATCCGGTCTCTCCTACAAGGTAAACAAAATCTCCCTTTTCCATTTGAAAATATATGTCTTCCAGCGCTATTATGTCAGGCTGAAATATTTTAGTTACTCCGGAAAATTTTATTTCCATAACAGTAAACTACCTCCTGCGAAGCGCCCAAGCTTGTGCTGCCGCGCTAACTATTTCTTTCCATGTCAGACCCAAATACTCTCTAAGCTCTTCAGGAGCCCCGCTGTGAACAAACTGATCATCTATGGCCACGAATTTAACCGGCACGGGGTAAGTCCTGGAGAGGCATTCAGCAGTAGCGCTACAGAGACCTCCTACAGAACTGTGCTCTTCAGCAACGACACAGCAGCCTGTCCTTCTTACAGAGGCAAGGAGAGTCTGTTCAGGGAAAGGCTTCAGACTATAACAGTCAAGTATTTCGACATCTATTCCCTGTTGGTCAAGTATTTCCGCGGCCTTAAGTGCCTGATGTGCCATTATACCGCATGTACAAACTGTTACTGATGTTCCCTCGCGCAGAAATCTGGCTCCGCCAAAGCTAAAATCTTCATCCGGGTCATTCTTCAACTGTGAAAGCGGCGTTTGCCCAAGCCTGATGTAAACAGGGCCGGTCGATTTACGTGCGGCATCTATTATTCCTCTCGTCGAATTCCTGTCGGAGGGAATAGCCACGCTCATATTCGGCATGGCTCTCATAAGGGTCATATCCTCTGTCATTATTCTAGAGGCTCCCTCTTCACCGCAGGAAAGCCCACCGTCAGGGACTGCTATCCTAACTGGCAACGAAGGCATGGCAAGCGATTCTCTTATCTGCGAATAGCTCCTGCTCAGAATCTTGGAAGAGACTCCTATTATCCATGGTTTTTTACCGTTGAGAGCAAGCCCTGCTGCGTTAAGGATCATGTTTGAATCAGAGGCCGAAGATATAAGAACTTTATCTTTCGGTAGGTCTTTTAATGGCCCTAGGTCGAGATCCATTTCCTGTGCAACAAGAACAAAATCATCTTCCTGGGAGAACAACGCCAAATACTCACAAAAATCATTCCATGTACAAGATCTTGTCCTTTCATCCATTTGACCGACCCTCCATCTCTTCCAAAACTCTGTCCATCGATTCAGTGTTCAATGTTTTTTTTGTTCCGGCAGAACCAACATCCCCAAATGATATCCCTCTGCCGTTCCTAAGAGAGGCAAAGATTGCTGTAGGCTGTGCAGGTTCAGAATTCAGAACATTGAAAGTTTTCTCCATAGAGGCAAAGTCACAACCTTCCATGTCAAACACTCTCCATCCAAATTCAGAAAGACGCTCCATGCACGGGGCCTGTAAATCGGGAATATTAGGGGTTTCTATACTTTTGCAAGCTATAATAATTATAATATTAGAAATGTTTCTTTTTCCGCATCTTTCCGCTTCAAGAAAAAAATCTGCAGATGAGAATTCTTCTTCTCCCAACAGGCAAAATACCCTTGCTTTATTGTTTTCACGACCAAGAGACTCAGCGTAGCCGGCAGCTATGGAGAGCTCTGTCCCAGATGTTACGCAGGGGGCATCTATTCCAAGTGCCCTTCTAAAATCGGGCGAAGCCTGGAGCGTTGCACCAAGTCTTCTGTAATGCCACAATTCTTCGCGTTCGTAGTATCCCCGCCTTGCGAGTACAGAATAGAGGGCAGGAACACCATCTTCAGCCCCCAGACAAAACCTATCCCTGTCAACTCTCTTTGGGCTCTCAGCGAGGCTAAGAATCTCCTCCCAGTAGAGATAGACAAGAAGGTCTGATATTAAAAGAGGAAAGTCAAGGGGGCCGGAACGTGCGACACCGACCATCTTCACTATATCTTTTCTCACCTCAGAGGCGATCTGTTTTAACTCACTTATCCTAGTTATTTTCATAGTTTTCTCCCAACACGATACTTAGCCCTTCTTTAAATGATTCGGCCACTCTATCGGCTGTATGTTCAAGTATTGCAGCGTCAGGAGGAGACGAAAAATCTGATCCGACTGTGCCTATAACAGGGACGTCCCATTCTTTGCAAAATGAAACTACTTTAGGATCGTAGGGAGCTCCGCGCAAAGGCAATCCTGCAAGAAAGGAAAGGATTAGGAAGTGCAGCCTCATCCCAACAGCACAATAACTTCCACTCAGTAAATTTTCGAACTGAGAGAGGGTTTTGACAACAGTAATTTGATCCAATTTTAAAGTACCATTACAAGCATATTTTTCGAATTCCTTAAGATCATCATCTGAAAAAGCCACCGCAAATATCTTGAGATTGTTTTCCTCTGCTATTTTTGCTGCAGAACTGACAGCAAGCCTTGACACCCTATCATGACCTGTGCGCAGGTTCAGCAGAAGCCTGTCTCCTCTGTCAAAATCTCTTTTTACGCTGAGGGACATAACAAGGTCTGGGGACTGTGTTCCAAAAACTCCCCAATTATTGAGTATCCCGAGAGAGCTTCTGTTTCTGACATTTCTGTACAGACAGCGTCTGTAAGCTTTTTTCGCTAAATAAGATCCGATTGCTGTATTGAGAGGGCCGATAGACTGTCCAACGGCCCACGGCTTGGCAGATCTAAAACGGGCCATCTGCACCAGAGACCAATAATATAGACACGACCTAAGACTCGTCTGGTCCTGAAAAAGGCCTCCTCCTCCAAAAAGCAACGTTTTAGAATCTTTGAGTACCTTGCTTATCTCTTGTAGTTTCCATCTGTCAAAAGCGTCGATCCCAAGGGATTCTTTCGTCCTTTCCGGATCGGCGGAGAGTATAGCAATCTTTTCTTTAGCGATCCCGCTGCTCTCAAGCAGATTGACGCAAGCCTCGGCCAAGAGTTCATCGCCCAGGTTGCCAAATCCATAATAACCTGCTAAAAGAACTTCGTATTTACGGTTCAACTTCTAGTTCCTGCTATCAGCCTTTTCCCCAGCGGCAGCAATGCGTAATTGATTATAGCTACTGAAGCAGCGCCTATAAGCATGCCAAGCCACCATCCGTTCAGAGTCCTTATAAGACTTAGCGAAACGAGCGTGTGGAAATGGCAAAAGGTATTTACCGCTGAGCTAAATGCCAATACTGAAACTATCCTCAATGCTTCGCGGTAACCGGGAACCCATCCTTTTCTGACCACATACCAATATATGACTAGAGCGGGATATCCGATGAGAAACTCTTTGGTTCTTGGTCTTACAAGCAGAGTCCGCTCAATGAATTCACGGAATGCTACCTCCCATCCGGGAACGTTGGAAACATTATCGCTTCTAAGCGCCATAATAATCATAGCGAGCATTATTACACCAAGCAGGAAAAGTTCTCCCCATATGGCAGGCCTATTGACTATTTCCAGCATTGATTCAGGATGGACCCTCCTTCTCAGGTCATGCATCAGCACAAGAAGGGGGGGCAGGAGCAGGGTAAGTTTTACTCCGGAAAAAGGAGTAAGTCTGAGTGCCGCGATTGTTGTACCGTAGAAAGCGGCAATAGCCATCCCTCCGGCTACAATGATAAAGAGTCCTTTTAGCGCACCTGGCAGAGGGCTTTTATGACTTTCCAGTGCCGATAAGGCTGCCTCGGTAGCGGCCACTGCACCGCAAAGACCGCCTAAAATACGTGCCAGCGAAGATACTTTCCACATTCCTGCGGAGAGCAGCAAAGAAGCTATAAGCAGCAAAAATATCACCTTTATACTTACTGTTTCATCCTCTTCTCCTCTGAGTCTAATCAGATAGAACCAACCACAGAAAATAAGAGTAATCCCGCATGCAAGGGCGCCTAGTAAGCTATTAGGCCATATATCAAGATGTGATGGCCAGCCTAATTCGTAACCTCGTGCCTTTATTGATTCGCCTGTAATATTAAGGTCTTCTAAAAAAACTTGGAGTTTGCCTCCCATGTTAAGGTCGTATGGCCTCACCATGATAAATCTGACTGAACGTTCATGAACGGCCCTGACGAAGCGCTCGGCTATCTGGACCCTCGGAATGCTTCTCGATATAACCTCATCGCGTGTGAGGCTATGAAGCTGGATTAGCAACGGAGACATCGCTTTCGCAAAACCACTGGCTCCCACTTGTTTCACAAACTCTGTCTGTGAGAAAGTAATTCCTTTGCGTTTCATAACTTCTGCAAGTGGTTTGTAGTCAGGATAGCCCGCCATTATCATTCCTGCAGCTGTTACGTTCCTTATATCTTCATAGCGCGACGTAAGAAAATCGAAAGCTGCGGCTGTCTCTGAAGCGTCGGACGCAGGGCAGGAACCCGGACGGAAAAGGACAGGAATACTGTTTTCTTTGCAAAAATCGAGAGCGTAAAAATCCGGAACAAAGGCTGATACCTTGAAATCCGACGCGCTGCCCGGAAGTAAGAGGACTGCATCCTCTCCTTTATAAATTATCTCTGTGACAGGCAACTTTATTTTAAGGTATTCGGAAAGAGGTTCGAAATACTGCGAAGTTCTAGCAAGCACAATTACAGCTCTGTCAGAAAGAATGTTTTCTGAGTCAAGTCCTAACTCTCCGGCAGAACCATATTTTATAGCAAGGGGACTGGTAAGTGTAAGTTCTTCCCCGGTAAATTCAGACACCGAGAGCCCCATAACACCAAGCTTGTTAATATCCATCCAAATCTTATCGGCTGGAGATGAAGTCTGGGCTGAAAGAGTTGTCAGGTCTCTGAATTCCATCACGAAAGCAACCGTTTTATTTGATTTCTCCGTGTTGTACCTTGGAATAATACCTACGACTGCAAGCAACATAACTGCTGCCATTGCCAATAAGACTATATTTCTAGCTTTCAAATATTTCATATTTTCATCCTCCACTGTTCAGAGAGGGACCATCCAAGATCTTCAAACATCCTGCTGAGCCTTTGGAGAGGAAGTCCCACAACGTTAAAATAACACCCATCAATACTTTCTGTCAGGAGAGTTCCCTTTCCCTGTATAGCATATGAACCAGCCTTGTCAAAGCTTTCTCCACTATTTACATAAGAGACGATCTCACTGTCGTTCAGCGGTCTAAATTTAACATAGGTTTTTTCCGATTCGATAAGGACACGACCATCAGGGGCGAAAAGAGCAACACCGGTGATAACATCGTGCATCTTCCCCTGCAGTTTTTTTATCATGCACAAAGCATCTTCATAATCGGAAGGCTTGCCCAGAACTTCACCATCCACTGTTACCACGGTATCTGCACCGATAACCCACCGGTTGGGAAATTCGTTATAAACAGAGTGCGCCTTCTTATGAGCAAGACGGCAGACCATTTCCTCCGGACCTTCATCCGGCAGTACATTTTCATCTATACAAGGCACCTTTATAATTATTTCCCAGCCCAGCTCCCTAAGAAGCGTTTGCCTCCTCGGGCTTCCGGAGGCAAGTATTATTTCCATTTTTACCTTGAGACTCCAATACCTGCTATAGCTCCTATAATTGTGCCGAGATTTATCTTAAGAGCTAAATGGAAACCAAACTTTAATATTATCAGGTCTATCTGTTTAACGTCCATGGAAAAATCTATAAAGTTAGTAAAAAGAGCGGAAGTTGCACTGAAGCGCTGCAGAAAAAACCCAAGCCACGTTCCCATTATTAGGAATAGTAAAATTATTCCCCATCTCAATCTGCCAGACCTGCCCAATTTTGCAAGAGCCATCTTTAAACCCCCAAGAATGAAGTAATAACAGCAAAAGACCCAAGAGCAAGACAATATATCCCAAAGAACCACCACTTAGATGCTATGACGAGTTTCCTTAGAATAAACAAGGAGACAAGACCGCTCAGAAAGGCAGCGACGCCTCCAAGATACCAACCGTGAGGCAGGGCGGTAATAAAAGCATCAAAACCACCGACGTCCTTAGCCTGCATCAAAGTCGCACCCATTATCGCAGGAATAGAGAGCAGAAATGAGAACCTGAAAACTTCTTCTCTGTCGACGCCAGAAGCTGTTCCGGCCACCATGGTCATTCCGGAGCGTGATATACCGGGCAATACTGCAATCCCTTGCGCTATACCAATAAATATTCCGTCAAATGGTGCTATCTTACCAAACCCTTTCCTTAAGAAACGGCTCGATATAAGTATTATGCCTGTAAAGAGAAGGCCTAATCCGACCATCATTGAGTTCATCGTCGCTTGCTCTGCAAAATCTTTGATTAGTAGCCCTATGGCTCCGGTAAACATAGTACCTATAAATACGGCCCACCCTAAAGACCATCCGGTGCTGTTCCTTTTATCTTTGTAAAAAAGTCCTAAGGCCCACTCTCCGAACAACTTAACAATATCATTAAAAAAGAATAAGACTGTTGCTAACATTGTAGAAAAATGGAGCACGAGCTCATAAGAAAGGGGCGGCATTTCGATCCCCAAATATATCTTCGCAAGGGCAAGATGACCAGAGCTGCTGACGGGAAGAAATTCTGTAAAACCCTGTACGAGACCTAGTAAAACTACTTTATAATCCATTAATTAATACACCTCTTTGTAAAGACTGCGGCGTGGTTCATGCCGCGGGAGTTAGAAATCTTTGCTGAGCAGTTGCTGAGCGATGGCTAAGCTGTTGCTAAGCGATTGTTTTAGGAGCGGTCAAACTATAGTCAAACGATTGTCAAACGATGGTCAAACGGTTGTTTTTAGGACCTATCAGGGGCATGCTTTGCCCCCATCGTCTTCCCGGTATGCCTCTGAGCCGGGATCCAGCTCCCTCACCGTCGTTCCCGTATGAAGTTGAGCGGGAATCCAGGTCCACGGCCCCTCCCGTCTTCCTAGGGCGCTACTGATCAGGAGAATGCCGTTTCATGATAATGAAACTTATAATAACACCTTAGCATTCGAACTATTTCGAGTGCGTTCCGAGATCGGGGATCCAGCGGCTTTTGTTTAAGAAATAGGGTCAAAAATCAAGTGCAGACCTGGATTCCCGCTCAA
>JAAYEY010000250.1 GCA_012728505.1 Synergistaceae bacterium
CCGCCCACTCCCATTTGGAAAGAGAAACCTTGTTCAACTATTCCTGAGGCCTTCATCAGTCTGAAAGAATCCTTCGCCATTTTGAGGTCAACGGGGTTCCTTGTTATTCTTGCGGCGCCTGTTGCGATCTTTTTTGGGTCTCCCAGGCTATCAACACATATTATGCTATCCACAAGATGCTGTGGTATCGAGATTTTAGGATGGAGGGGATATTCAACAAGGTTATCCGTAATCGCAATGACATGTCTTGCATATTTAGCGTCTGTTATAGCATAACCCAGTGAACCGCATGCTGAAGGGCCGCTGCTGCCGTTTATATTTCCAAGAGGATCGCAGGATGGAGCAGCAAGAAATGCGACATCAATAGATATCGAGCCTTCTTCAATAGCCCTTGCTCTTCCCCCGTGGCTGCGAATGACCACTGGTATTTCTATCTCTCCGGCGGAGAGAAGCTTGCCGAGTTCGCCGCGAACACCTGAAGTGTAAAGGCGAGCTATCAGTCCACTACGTATATAGTCGGCAACGCAGTCGTGTGAGTCCGGTATCGAACTTGGGGCGAGCGTGAGATTTTTAAAGCCCATTTTCTGAAGGATATCAAGAACTAACGGCATTACAATATCGCCGTTCCTCAGATGGTGATGAAACGAAATCGTCATTCCGTTTTCAAGTCCGGAAAGTTCAACAGCTTTTTCGATATTTTGAACGACCTTGCTCCTTGTGGGCATTGGACGGCACAGCTGCATCGGAGCAGCCGCAGTAACTGCTGGTTGGCCCAACATTGCAAATGGCGACGCATATGGCGCAAAAGACCCGACTCCCGGAAGTTCGATAGGGATATTTCTGCCAAGAGAATTAAGAGACATCTTCATTATAAGCCGCTCCTTTCAAAGCCATAAAGCTCTGCAAGTTCTAACAGGCGGCTGGCTCTTGCGACAACCGGGGGGTCTACCATCTTGCCGTCAACCGAAATTACCCCTTTGCCCTCTTTTTTTGCATTCTCCGCAGCTTCTATAACGCGCAATGCTTTTTTAAATTCTTTTTCGCTTGGCATAAATGCCTGATGTATTGTCTCTATCTGATCTGGATGTATAGAAGCCTTGCCGGTAAAGCCAAGATTTACTATTCGCTGGCATTCCTTGGCCAGTCCCTCTTTATCGTTTATATCTGCCCATACTGTGTCATAGACATCTACGCCGGCAGCACGTGCCGCAACGACGACTCTGCTTCTTGCGTAAAAAAGTTCCCAGCCTTCTTTCGTTTTCTGAACGCCCATATCTGCAGTCAAATCCTGCCCGCCTAAAGTAATGGCCTGAACTCGTGGGCACGCAGACGCGATAAGAAATGAATTTTCAACTCCCGCTGCTGTTTCGATCATTGCATGTATGCGGACTTTTCCAACCGGAATGGAGTTCGCTTTTTCAATCTCTTCTATTTTTTTATCAGCGATTATTACGTCTTCAGGAGCGCTGCATTTTGGAATCCGAACTGCATCAGGGATGCAGGGGATTATCTCCTTAAGGTCGTCATCAAAATACTCTGTGTCTGAACCATTTATTCTGACCGTGACTATAAGATTTTTAAAATCATAGTTTTTTAAATAACAGGCTACCATTCTTCTTGCGGCATCCTTCTCTGTAAGAGCCACAGCATCTTCAAGATCAAGGAGTATGCTGTCTGCTCCAAAGACTGGCGCATTCTGAATCATCCTGGGGGAGTCGCCGGGGATATAAAGCATTGAACGACAGGGTCTCATTGTTTTGTCACCACTTTCCCGGCACGTTCCAGAGCAGTTTCAAGGCGTGCTCTTATGGTTATTTCAAGGGCCCCCTGGTCCTGAATCGAAATTTCAGCACCTGTGAGAGCATATCCTTTTGTGACGCTCTCTACAAGGCGCATTGTCCTTTCGGCAAAAACGGTACTGTTGGCGCCTTTATATTCAAGGGCCAGTTTTTCTGCCGGCGAAACCGTTACCAGGCAGTCGGATGATTCAAGTGTTCCGGCACTGGCGGTATGAAGCAAAATCAACTTGCTCATCACCTTTCATACTTAGTTGAACAGAGGAGGGATGCTGCCCCCTCCTCTGTTCATTATATTGCCTTACTTAAGCCTGCCTGCAACCGCATGTAGGAAATCTTCAGTTGTAACAACTCTTTTTTCTGTTAAATCGGCTATTAACTCGAGGTCCTTGGTCATTATACCGGCCTCTATGGTATTTATACATGCACTTTCAAGGTTATCTGCAAAAGTTTCAAGCTCTTTTATCCCATCAAGCTCACCGCGCTTCCTAAGAGCGCCCGACCAGGCGAAAATCGTTGCCATTGGGTTAGTGGATGTTGATTCACCCTTAAGATATTTGTAATAGTGGCGAGTTACGGTACCGTGGGCCGCTTCGTACTCAAAGACACCCTTAGGAGAAACAAGGACAGATGTCATCATGGCAAGGCTTCCGAATGCAGTAGCAACCATGTCAGACATCACGTCTCCGTCATAGTTTTTGCATGCCCAGATGATGCCGCCCTTAGAGCGTATGATTCTTGCAATGGCGTCGTCAATCAAGGTGTAAAAATATTCTATCTCGTTCTTCTCAAAATCAGCTTTATATTCAAGATCGAATATTTCCTGAAAGATGTCCATAAAACGGCGGTCATACTTTTTTGAGATAGTATCTTTTGTTGAGAACCACAGAGTCTGTTGGGTTGCCAGTGCATACTTGAAGCATGAATGGGCAAAGCTTCTTATGGACTTGTCAAGATTATGCATGCCCATGGCGACACCGCCGTCCGCGAAATCGTGGACTAGCTCTCTCTGGGCCTTACTCTGGTCGCCGTCTGCAGGTTCAAATGTCATATAGACCTTGCCCGGAACATCGATAAGCATCTCGACGTTCTTATATATATCGCCATATGCATGACGTGCAATGGTGATAGGTTTTTTCCAGGTACTTACAGTAGGTCTAATACAGTCCAGAAGAATCGGAGATCTAAATACTGTTCCGTCAAGTATCGCCCTTATAGTCCCATTTGGGCTCTTCCACATCTGTTTGAGATCGTACTCTTTCACTCTTTGCTGATTGGGCGTTATAGTGGCACATTTTACTGCCACGCCGTATTTTTCTGTGGCTTCAGCAGCCTCTACCGTTATCATGTCATTTGACTCGTCACGTTTCTTAAGACCCAGGTCGAAGTACACTGTTTTTAGATCGATATAAGGTTCAAGGAGAATCTCCTTTATTTTGCTCCAAATGACTCTTGTCATTTCGTCTCCGTCCATTTCTACTAACGGAGTCTTCATCTTAATTTTCATGTCGTTCCCACC
>JAAYEY010000251.1 GCA_012728505.1 Synergistaceae bacterium
ACCATAATTAGAAAGGCGAAAGAGGCCATTCTTGCTCTCAGGCTGGAAAGAATCTATAACAAAGATCAGCTCCTGGAAATGTATCTCAATACTATATATATGGGCCATGGTACTTACGGTATCGATTCTGCAACTAAAATCTATTTTGGCAAGGTACCGGGAAAACTTACAATTACTGAATCCGCCATACTAGCAGGGTTGGTCGCTGCACCTGAGACCTACAGCCCCTTCAGAAACCCTTCCAGTTCTCAGACAAGAAGGAATTATGTCCTTAAAAGAATGCTTGATCTCGACTGGATTTCAAAGTCAGATTATGACATAAGCATCAATGAAACCCCTGCGTTGATCAAAAGAGAAGCGAACAAAAGCAGCCTATCTCTCAAGGATGCTCCATACTTTGTCTCATATATATTATTCAACCAGCTTCTGCCCAACTATGGTACAGACATGGTATATAGAGGCGGTATGAGAGTATATACCACCATCGACATAGATCTGCAGAAAAAGGCTGAAGAGCTCGTATCAAAAATGAATCACGAAGGGGCTCTGATAGCGCTCGATCCTAATACCGGAGAGATACTTGCTCTGGTGGGGGGAAGAGACTTTGATTCAAGCAAGTTTAACAGGGCTACTCAGGCTTTCCGTCAGCCTGGATCAGCCTTTAAACCAATAGTATATGCAACCGCACTGGAAAATGGATACAGAGCTGTTGACCACCTGCTTGATGCACCGCTTCACTTTGCCAACGGATGGGAACCCGGTAACTACGGAGGGAAATATGATGGAGAGGTTACCCTTATGGATGCACTGTCAAGGTCTATTAACACTGTTGCAGTTAGGCTTGCACAGATTGACGGAGTAGGCCGTGTAGTAGATATGTCAAGAAGGCTAGGGATAACGACCCCCCATTTACCTCAAGACCTTTCTTTAGCACTTGGGACGGCAAGTGTCACACCTCTTGAAATGTGCGTGGCTTACTCTGCCTTTGCAAACGACGGATATAAAATAGAACCGTATGGGATAAAAGAGATAAAGGGAAGAAGCGGAGAATCTGTTGAACAAAACGGCCCTAAGATGACAAACGCTATATCGGTCACTACCGCAATCACAACACGATCAATGCTTGAACAGGTTACCATATGGGGTACTGGTGCAAAAGCAAGAATAGAAGGTTATCAGACATTCGGCAAAACAGGGACTACAAATGATTGGACAGATGCCTGGTTCGCAGGTGGAATTCCCGGCCTTGTCGTGGTGGTATATGTCGGAAATGACAACCATACCCCTTTAGGTGGGAAAATTACCGGAACTATCGCAGCTGTTCCTGTATGGAAAGAATTTATCTCATTCGCCGTTAAAAAACTTAAGTTTCCGCAAGCGTTTATACTTCCTCCAGATGCGGGTGTGGAATCAGTAAGAGTTTGCAAAAAGACCGGCTTTTTAGCTGCTTCAGGATGTCCTGCAACAGAAATTCTAGTTCCGACAGGACACGCTCCTTCATCACAGTGTCCTTGGCATGGGGGAAGCTTATCTTCCGCAAGAGCTGATGAAAATGCTCCCCAACTCATACTTGCTCCAATAGATGACGACATGACTCATTACAAGTATGCGATGAGGGTTTTGTCTGAGCCTGCTGAAAGTCCCGAGGAGGTTACAATACAGGCACCTGATACGCCTGTTGTAACTAAAAAAACAGAAGATAAGGAACATGCTAAGGTTCCTGATAAAAATGACGATCCGTACAAGAAAGATCCTAGCAAACAAGTTGAGATGGAAGCAAAATACCAAGAACTTTTAAAAAGATACAATATTATTGAGTAGAAAAAGCGACTCTTTACCTCACTAATCGGAGATTTTGGCCCACGGCGACGGTACATATATATCTTTAAAAAGCTGGAGTGCAAACCTGTCTGTCATCCCGGAGATAAAATCTACTGCGTCCTGCGGGCTTTCCTTGCATTTATCTATACGGTATTTAAAAAGTGCCGCCAAAACGTGCTCCACTCGGAAATCTTCTATCTGAGCGTTTGCGTGCCTGTAAACACTGCTGAAGAGAAACTCTCGTAATGTCTCAATTGAAATTAACTTGCCCGCGCTAAAAGAGGGTCTGGAGTTAACACTGTTTTCGATAATGTCCATTATCAATGAATTAATCCTCTTGGCGTGGGTATTTCCCATTTCGTTTATGACAACTTGCGGCAGATCTGAGAATGATATGATTTGGGCTCTCAGTGCATCGTCCAAATCATGGTTCAGATATGCAATTGAATCGGATATCCTAACCACCCATGCTTCTAAAGTCGACGGGTTCGCAAGGTCGAAACCGGAATGGACATCTACCTGCCCCTTTGAGTGCTGTATTATACCCATTCTTACCTCCCAGGTAAGATTCAGTCCATTGCCATCTTTCTCAATAAAGTCAATTACCCTAAGGCTTTGCTCGGCATGATGAAAACCACACATACCATGTTCTTTGGCAAGAGAGTCAAGTACTTTTTCACCCATGTGTCCAAATGGTGTATGGCCAAGATCATGTCCTAGGGCGATTGCCTCTGTAAGATCTTCGTTTAGGCTCAGCGCTCTGGATATCGTTCTGGCTATTTGAGAAACTTCAAGTGTGTGAGTAAGCCTGGTTCTATAGTGATCCCCTTCAGGCAGTAGAAGGACCTGTGTCTTGTGTTTGAGTCTCCGGAAAGATTTGCTGTGTATGATCCTGTCCCTGTCTCTCTGAAAACATGTCCTCACCGAGCATGGTTCTTCATTTTTTTGCCTACCTTTACTTTCAGAAGAAAGAGCGGCGAATGGAGAGAGTATTTGTCTTTCTATTTCTTCCCAGCGAAGGCGTGTATTCAAAATGAACATCTCCTAAAATTGGCCTTAAATTTTAAAACGGCAGAGTCTGAGACTCTGCCGTCAATTATACATTAACTGTTAAATATTATATTCTTTGCCTATACTTATTTAAGAATCCCAAGTGCGGAATGCGCTGCAGAGAGCCTTGATACTGGTACTCTGAATGGCGAGCAGCTTACATAGTTCAGACCAAGCTTATGACAGAAAGCAATGCTTGACGGGTTTCCGCCATGCTCTCCGCATATCCCCAGCTGTATGGAAGGGTTCACCTTACGGCCTCCGGAGACACCAATCTCCATCAATGCTCCTACCCCATCTCGGTCAAGTTCTGCAAAGGGGTTCTGAGGAAGCACCCCCTCAGCAATATACTGCCCGAGGAACTTGCCTTCGGCATCATCTCTTGAATATCCGAACGTTGTCTGTGTAAGGTCATTTGTTCCGAAGCTAAAGAACTGGGCATGTTCCGCAAGCTGGTCTGCTACCATCGCAGCCCTTGGAAGCTCTATCATAGTACCAACCAAATATTCCACCTTACAGCCATTCTTTTTCATTATTTCGGGAGCAATGTGATCGACCATTTCTCTGAGTATCTTCATCTCTTCTTTAATAGCGACGAGAGGAATCATTATATCGGGCAGAGGGTTGAAACCCTCTGCGACGAGCCTACACGCAGCGCTGAATATTGCTCTAATCTGCATTTCGTAGATTTCAGGATAAATGATGCCAAGACGACATCCTCTGAAACCAAGCATCGGGTTAGACTCATGGAGTTCATGTACCCTTGCGATAGTATTTTTTATTGTTTTTGCTTCGGTACTGTCTTCAGGTACACCCTTCAGATCTTTCTCAAGATCGGGGAGTTTGGGGAGAAATTCATGCAGAGGTGGGTCCAGCAACCTTACTGTAACATGGAGGCCATCCATTGCTTTAAATATCCCGTAGAAGTCATCTTCCTGCATTTTTTCCAGTTTGCTGAGAGGTTTCAGCCTTTCTTCCTTTGAAGAAGCTACTACCATATCCTGCATTACAGGCAATCTTTCCGGTGCCATAAACATATGTTCAGTCCTGCACAGGCCGATACCTCTGGCGCCAAAGTCTTTGGCTCTTATAGCATCTTCAGGGGTATCTGCGTTTGCCCATACCTCTAGCGTTGCCATACTATCCGCCATTTTAAGCAAATCACGGAAATCATCGTCAAACTGGGGCTCCATAAGATCAACTTTTCCCAATATTACGTGTCCAAGTGTTCCATCTATGGTAATGAAATCGTTCTTTTTTACAGTTGTTCCTTTTACAGAGAAGGTTTCTGTAGCAAAGTCTATTTTGATGCTTTCAGCTCCGGACACACAGGGTTTACCAAGTCCTCTAGCCACAACAGCGGCATGACTTGTCATACCGCCATGAGCTGTAACGACCCCACGGGCGGCGAAAAGTCCATGGATATCGTCAGGTGTAGTCTCAGGTCTGACAAGGATGATGTCTTCACCCTTTCCTCCCCGTTCAGCAGCTTCATCAGCGTCAAAGACAACAAGTCCGGCAGCTGCGCCCGGTGATGCAGGAAGGCCTTTGACAAGCGGTGTTATCTTTGCTTTGGGGTCTATCTGAGGATGAAGAAGCTGTTCGACCTGCTCAGGCATAACTCTTCCAACTGCGGTTTTTTCATCAATAAGGCCTTCCCTGAACATGTCCATTGCAACCTTAACTGCTGCGGCAGCCGTTCTTTTGCCGTTCCTAGTCTGTAGAATGTAAAGTATGCCTTTTTCAACTGTGAACTCAATGTCCTGAGTATCTTTGTAATGTTCCTCTAAGAGTTTGGCTATACGGCAAAATTCTTTGTAGACTTCCGGCATCTCTTTTTCAAGCTGAGAAATCTCAACTGGTGTCCTTATCCCTGCGACAACATCTTCCCCCTGCGCGTTGATCAGGTATTCGCCGAAAAGCCTGTTCTC
>JAAYEY010000036.1 GCA_012728505.1 Synergistaceae bacterium
GGCGTTTTTAGGGAACAATCTGTCAAGAGTTTCAAGCAAATATGCGATTTTCATCTGGTAATAATCGTGTGATTACCAGATTTCCCAAGAAGGATCGGGAGAGAGCGAAAGGTCTGATATGTTTCCTCTGAGGTAAGAATCGTATCCTGCAGATGCAATCATTACGGCATTATCAGTACACATCTCAATAGGAGGGAGGAATAGTTCCCATCTTTCTTCAAACGCCATTTCTTTTAGTCTTCCGCGCAGTCCTGAGTTGGCGGCTACCCCGCCTGAAAGGGTAAGTTTCTTTGATCCGGTGTTGTTCATAGCAAGTTTTATTTTGCATACGAGCGATTCTATAACAGCTTTTTGGAAAGATGCGCAGAGATCTTCTTTTCTAAATGAAATGTTGTTTTTTTCAGAGTTGCGGATCATATTGGCAGTAGCGGTCTTAAGCCCACTAAAACTGAATTCTACTTTTCTACTTGATGACAATGGCTTCGGCAAATCAAAGGCGACAGGGTCCCCCTTTGATGCAAGCTTGTCAATCACAGGACCACCCGGATAGCCAAGTCCAAGCATTTTTGCAATTTTATCATAGGCCTCACCCGCCGCATCGTCTCTAGTTGAACCTAACAATTCGTATTCACCTAATTTTTTGACATCTACTATCTCAGTGTGTCCTCCTGAAACAATCGCGGATATAAATGGGGGGCTTAAATCTTTATTGGCGGCAACGTTGGCAAATATATGTCCCTCAAGATGATTGACACCTATTATGGGTATCTTCCATGCTTGAGAGAGAGCTTTGGCTGTCATAACTCCGACAAGAAGGGAACCCATGAGCCCGGGACCAGCTGTAACAGCTATCAGGTCTATTTCTTTTGAAGGCTCGGTTATTCCTGAATCTCTCAAAACCTTTTCGAGAAGAGGTATTATTGCCTCTTGGTGCATTCTTGACGCCAGTTCTGGAACAACTCCTCCATACATAGAGTGAGACTTTATTTGACTTGAAATCAAAGACGACAAAACAACACCTTTGCCCCTAAGGATAGCAAGAGCAGTATCATCGCAACTCGTCTCTATACCGAGAGTAATAAGGTCGGATCGGTTCCGTTTCATCTGCAAAAGCTGCATTTATATTTGTTCATCTATTTGGGCACTCTCCATTTAGTCAAATCATCACCGTAACCCACCAATATCTCTTTTCCAGGTTTGACAAATTCCTTAGGTACTACAAAGGCAAATTGCCAGTTGGTTCCTGCATCTACAGTCCCAAAAGGATTTTTCCAGCTTGATGATATGACATCTTTTTTTGTAAGATGGTAGCCTCCTACACTTATCTTTTCTTCCTCTACAGTCCATGGCTTGTTGGATTCAAGATTTGCAATGAATAGGATTTTTTTCCTGGTCTCGGTGGATCCGTAGTACTGGTTTAGGTCATCTACCCATGAAGCAAGGTCGGATTTTTCTGCGATGGCCTTTGATAGTTTTGCATCTAGGTATATAAACTGGATGCTTCCTCGTGCGCCAAGTATAAGGTCTCCAAAAGCCTCTCCTTCCACCCAACAGTCTATCTGTCTTTCACTCAACAGCTTATCCATCTCAGTTTTATCAGCCGCCGATAATGGACATGTGAGTGAAATCAACAGGATGAAAGAAAATGTTAAAAGAGAAAATAACACCTGAACTTTTTTCACTGTTTCGCCTCCTACAGCAAATCTCTTTCATGTCAGATCGGTTTTGCCGACCCGTCATTTATAAATAATGACATCAATCAGTTGTTTTCTTTTTTTGCTTTAGTGCATCTTTTATCCATTGCCACTCTGAGCAGGATAAAAGGATGGTACATACAGAATATAGAGCTATCCCTGCCAAGATCATTCCGATCAGCCAGAGAGCCCTGAGGCCAACGGTGTTAGAAACCGGATATGGCATAATCATTTTAAGCCCAATTAGGGTTGCCAGCATCAGCAATGTTGAGGAAAGTATTTTTGCCAGCCACTTTAATCTAAAAACTCCAAGGTTTTCTTTAAGATTCCTGGAAAGAGCCCATCCTCCATACAAACTTGAACATGTAAATGCAACAGCAGTTGCACCGGCAAGACCTGCGTATTCAAAAATCGGCATAAGCAAAGCACATGCGGCAAGGTTAGCAGCTACAGTCACAATTGTTACGCCTACTGCACCCTTAGGCATCCTTCTCGCATACATTGCCCTTAATATGACTGTGCTGCTTGCCATTCCCGGGAGCCCCAAACCGTATATTGCAAGAGCGGTACCAGTGGCATGCCAGGCCCAGACAGTAAAAGCGCCTCTATAAAAAAGGATATGAACAATTTCTTGGGAGAGGACAAAGAGTCCCACAGATACAGGCAGTATTACAAAAAGGTTAAACCTCAGAGCATCCCTTATAAAATCTCTGAAACCAATTCTGTCGTTTGGATCCTGCCGTGAAAGCATGGGAAGGACAGCCTGCGATATGGCGATTACAAAAAGCCCCAGCGGAAGCTGAAGTACCCTGTCCGCATATGTAAGAACAGAGATTGAGCCTCCAACGAGGAAAGAACCGAACATCCTGCTTATTACTGGATTTATCTGATTTAGAGAGAGTCCTGCCGCATAAGGAAAAAAGAGGTACATCATACTTTTTAGCTCTGTGTTGTCTCTTTTTGGAACAGCCGGTGAGAGAACTATACCCATCTTGCCAGACCAATACCATTGAAAGACCATATGGCAAGCACCTCCAAGCAAGACCGCTATAGAGAGATTCCATATAGTTAGGTTTTTCATCGTAGCGAGTAAGAATAAGATGTAAGCTATGTTGCTCAGTGCGGGGGCAACTGCCGGTATAAAAAATGAGCCCATGCTGTTAAGCACACCCATCGCCAGAGCTCCTACCGAGACAAAAAGAAGGAAGGGGAACATAATCCTTGTGAGGGATATTGCCAGTTGCCTCTCTTCTGCCGCAAACCCGGGGGCCATTACGTTTACAAAGAGTGGCGCAAAAATAATCCCTAATACTACTACAAGAGATCCTCCAAGAAGTAAAACAGAAAGAGCCTGTCTGGCAAGACTCCGAGCCGACTCTTTACCTTTGTTCTCCAAAGTCCTTGAAAAAACAGGGACAAATGAAGCTGAAAGTGCGCCTTCAGCGAGAAGCTGCCGTGCGAGATTGGCTATTGTGTAGGCAACATAGAATGCGTCAAGTTGGCGGGTAGCGCCGAAAAGAGCTGCGGTCAGCATCTCTCTGACAAGCCCCAGTATCCGGCTGGCAAGGGTACCAACCATCATCCTTATCGCATGTCTTACCATGCCTGAGAGGTTATCGCTCCGGCTCATATGAGAAGGTTACCCTTTACCAGGTAAAATCCGCACCAAGGTAGAATTTTTTTGCCTCTTCATTCTTAGCAATATCCTCTGGGACACCCTCAAGAAATACTTTACCCTGGTGTATAAGGTAAGCTCTATCAGTTATTGAAAGGGTCTCTCTTACGTTGTGGTCTGTAAGAAGTATGCCATAGTCTCTTTCTTTCAGCTGTCTTATTATTATCTGGAGATCAGCTACAGCTATAGGATCGATCCCGCTGAAAGGTTCGTCAAGAAGTATAAATGAGGGGTCAAGGGCAAGACATCTGGCTATTTCGACACGTCGCCTCTCACCGCCCGAAAGCGATACTCCAAGTATGTTTTCTATTTGTTTAAGTCCATAATTTTGTAGCAAAGTGTTAATTTTTGCTTCACGTTCTTCCTTGCCTATTCCCGCTTCTTCAAGGACCAGCTCAAGGTTTTGCCTGACAGTCAACCTTCTGAACACCGATGCTTCCTGAGGAAGGTAGCCAAGTCCTGTCCTTGCTCTTTCATACATTGGAAGAGCTGTTATGTCCTTTTCTCCATTAAATACTCTCCCAGACTCCGGCATGATTCTTCCTATCATCATGTAAAAAGTGGTACTTTTACCCGCTCCATTTGGCCCCAGGAGTCCAACTATTTCGCCTTTTTTTATCTGGATCGAAACATCGTCGACTACTCTTCGTTTGTTGTAAGTCTTGACAAGATGTTCCGCCTTGAGTATCTCAAACTTCGACCTTTCGGTGGTTGCCATTGGTCATTCCCCGCCTTTTGGCTTCTCTTCTTTTTTATCCTTTTTTTCATTCGTAACGAAGGTTATCTTTGAATTGCCTACGGCCTCTATGTTGTTAGTATCTTCATGTACTACGATCGAATCAGCCGACACTGTTTTCCCGTCACTGCGAACAGCTCTTGCGTTTCCTGATATGACAAATGTAGCCTTGGCCTTGGAATATACTCCCTTTTCTCCTGTTACTTTGCTTTTTAAGCCTTCCTTGTCAACAAAGTCCATGACCACATTACCGACTGCGAGAAGTTCACTGACTTCTTCATTGACAGTAGTCCCGTCAACAGAATTTGCACTTACGACAAGTTTCTGTTTGATATCCTCATACCTTTTAACATTTTTGCCGCGAAATTTATCGTTAATCTGTTCTGCTTCATCTGCAATCAGAATATTATTTTCAGTTTTAACGTCTACGTTTCCTTTGGCGGTGTAGTTTTTTGTGCCAAGTTCCCATAGGACATAATCTGCATCTATCTTCTCTTTTGTTCCTCTTGTCAGATGTACCTTGCCTGTTGCCTCAGCAATACCGTCACTGCCAGGAGTTTTCGAGCCTGTCCATTTAACGTTATCAGAGGTAAGGTCGGTGTTTTCTGCGGGGAAAGTTCCCTTCACGTTCCCTTGAAGTGTGAATTCGGAAGCTTCCATATTGCCTTCTCCCTTATCTCCCCAAAGTATTGCTCCTGCACGTTTTATTATGACATTTCCAACTGCAGATATTTTTTTAGTGTTTACGTTGTAATTTATAGTATCGGCTGACATTGTCCCCTCAACAGGAGCGGCGAAGAGGGTGGTATTAGAAGAGCAAAATAGCAAGAGTACAGCCACAGAAAGTAATTTTATATAATATTTTATGTCTGACATGGTTAGACCTCATTCCTTGAATAATATCAAAAAAATAGATATGCCGAATCACTCCGTCATATTTTACAGCCTATATATTCATTTAGTCTTTACGTTTTTTGTTTTATTCCATATCGCAAGAAATATTTCATGTAAAAAAACAAAATAATCCTGATCTTTTGAAGGAGGCGCCAGAGTCAATCTGTATTCATAACGGACAGCTTCCAGCCTTATTACTTCAGGGGTCCACGGGTCCATAAGGATGAGCCAGTTCCTTCTTTGGGCTTCGTCTAGTGCTGCCTTGAGAGCCCTCGTGTCTCCTTTTTTCCATCCCTCCCATACTGTTCCAGGAGGTCTGATTGCACCTGCAAGCGAGGAACGGAGCAACGTCCCTTCTGCTCCTGTTATGTCAAGTATTTTGGTGTTTTCAAGAAGATGTCTTCCGCTATCTATGGTACTTTCTATTTTTGACTGGAATTCTGCAAGCCGTCTCTGGAAATAAGTGTATCGTGCCTTGTCCTCTTCTGACATGATTTTCATGACGCTCTGTGCGATAAAAGGCAGCATGGCAGGGTCGAAGCATGCGCTGTAAAATTGTTCTTTTGTCATGCGCAGTTCATCGTACAAAAATCTCAGGTCTTTGTTTTTTTTAATTTTAAAGTTTTCCGCATCTTTTGCATCAATAGCGATAATTATCTCGCCTGACCTCGGAGAAGATGTTTTGACCACATTCCCGTTGGAATCCCAGGTAGAAAGGTAACGGACATTTACAGTATCTCCGGCAATGAAAGAGGCGATGAAGCCTATCCACGGCGATGTAACGGCAAAATTTGCCGCTATCGCTTCTGTCGGATTCAAAAAGAACAAGAGCAGTGCAAAGGCGGTGAATGTAATTTTTCTTATAATGTTTTGTAGTAGAATCACCGGCATCAGTCTTTTCGGCTACCCGGTTTCACAAGAGGCAGACCTTCTTTGCAAAGTGGGCAGCTGTCCTCTTCGTAAAGCGGAAAGCTAAGCTTCCAAAGAGATATGAGGTCCCACTCATCCATGGTATTTTCAGACCTTCTATCAATTATAGAAGCTGATGCTACCCAGTCCGCACCACCTTCCACTAGAATCTGAGCTGTCTCACGCGATGATTTACCCGTTGTTATGACATCTTCGATAAGCGCAAAGCGCAAGTTTCCTGGGTGCGGGAACCGGCGGAGCTTCATGATTCCATCCTGCCTTTCGCAGAATATGAATGGCACTCCTAGGGCTCTAGCGACTTCATGCCCTATTATGAGTCCGCCAAGAGCCGGGGAAAGGATGATCTCCGGTTTTGCAGGAGCCAATCTTTCAGCCAGTTTTTCTCCTGCATAAGCGGCAAATTCAGGGTAACGGAGCATTAACGCGCATTGAATATAATTTCCGCTGTGAAGTCCTGAGGTCAGTTTGAAGTGACCTTCTAGGTGGGCACCGCTCTCTTTCATCATTCCTCTGATTCTGGCAGCCACTGTTTCATCATTAGCCATAACATTATTTTTATCCATTATTTCACCTCTGACAGCTCTTTAAGTATACTTTTGACTTCTTTAATTGGATCGTCTGCTTCAAGAATCGGTCTTCCGACTACAATATATGAAGCTCCGCCGGCTGCAGCTTCCACTGCCGTTGCCACCCTGGTCTGATCCTCTGTCAACGCCATCGTTCTCCTTATTCCGGGAACCACTCTAGCCAGTTTACCAGCCTTGCCGTTCAGAATCGAAAGATCGAGCGGCGAACATACTATACCATCAAGCCCTGCTCTCTCAGCTACCAAGGCACGCGCTTCCAGAGAGGTGTCCAGATCAGATCCCGGATGCACTTCACTCCAAAGGTTTCCACCCAGACTTGTTAGTACGGTAATACCAAATAAATTCATAGTGCTTCCTTTTCTATCTCTCATGGCTACAGCTCGCGACATCATTTCATATCCACCCGATGTATGCAGGGTCAAAGCCCATAGTCCCATCTCGGAAAGAGGTTCTACAGCGGAAGCAACTGTATTTGGTATGTCGTGCAGTTTGAGGTCCAAAAAAAGGCTGTATCCTTTTTTTACTATTTCACTTATAAAAGTCGCTCCGCCCATCGCGTAAAGTCTGGGTCCTATCTTGACATAGGGAGTAGCTTTATCCAGTTTTTCCAAGAAACTTCTGGCTTCTCCCAAAGTGGGCAGGTCCAGCGCAACGATAAGCTCACATTTTCTATTCTCCAAACCAACACCTCCGAATTATAACTTTCACTTTAAGAGTTCACATCCGCAAAAAAACCTCACACGAAGAGGTTCATGCACATGTCAATAACTAAAGATCTTCATCGTCTTGCCAGATCATTTTACCTTCAACGAAAGTCATGACAGGCCATCCTGTCAGTGCAATACCCTCCCATGGACAACATCTGGCTTTACTGAACCATGTCGAACAGTCTACGACTCTTGTTCTTTCCATGTCTATCAGGGTAATATCAGCAAGCAAACCTTCTTCTATCCTGCCCAGTGACTGCCATTTTTTAGGCATAAGCGACGCCGGAGCGCTCGTCATTTTTTTCAGGATCAGCTCAAGCGGAACATCCGGATAGTTTTTATCCTTAAAGTCTATCAGGACGGCCGCTGCGCATTCAAGCGAAGCGATACCAAAAGGTGCATCCTCAAACGGTTCATCTTTTTCATCCAAGTGCCATGGAGCGTGATCTGTAACTATTGCGTCTATAGTTCCGTCCTGCAGTCCCTCCCAGAGTGATTTTTGATCCTCAATACTTCTTAGTGGGGGATTAACTTTGTATCTCGAATTATAGCCGCTATTGATAACTGCGTTTTCATTGAGGGTCAGATGGTGAAAGGTCGTATCACACGTGACATTTAGACCTTCTTTTTTGGCCTGTCTGATTCGCTCCAAAGCGTTCTTACTACTCAGGTGGGTAAAATGAATTCTGCTGCCAATTTCTCTGACAATAGCTATACCTCTTGCTACATCTATCTCCTCTGATGCCGCAGGTATCCCTTTCAGTCCGCTTAGAGCACTTACTCTACCCTCGTGGACCTGACCACCCTTAAAAAGGCTTGCGTCCTCAGGATGCTCCATTATCCTGGGCTGGTCCTCTCCTGTATACATAAGTGCAAGGCGGAGAAGAGCGCTTGTAGCTACAGGAGATCCGTCATCTGTAAAAAAGACTGCACCGGCCTCAGCCATTTTTAAAAGTTCAGCCATTTCCTTACCTTCTCTGTTTTTGCTGACACATCCGGAAGGTAGTATTCTTGACGCACCTGCAGCTTTCCCATGGCTAAGCACATATTCTACTAGAGAGGGTTCCGATATTGCAGGTTTTGTATTGGGCATGGCGACCAACGTAGTAAATCCTCCTGCGGCACCCGCCTTTGCTCCGGAAGTAATATCCTCGTTCCATTCCCCTCCCGGATCCCTGAAGTGGGCATGCAAATCAACAAAACCCGGAGATAAGATCTTTCCAAAACCATCTATTATTTCTGCATCATTACAGTCCAGATCGTTGCCTATTTTTGATATTTTTCCGTTCTCAACGAGGACTTCGTTGCTCTCTAAGAAATCTGTGCCGTTAAATATTTTAAAACCTTTAAACAATATTTTTTTCATTATCTGACGCCCCCTCCACAAAGATAAAGAAGAGCCATGCGTATCGCGACCCCTGAACGAACCTGCTCCAGTATTACGCTCTGATGTCCATCAGCAAGTGTAGAAGCAATTTCGACTCCCCTATTGATAGGTCCCGGATGCATAGCAAGGGCTCCCGGTTTCGCATACTTCATCAGTTCGTCGTCAGCTCCCCACCAGCGATGATATTCATCTACAGAAGGAAAAAGACCATCCATCTGGCGCTCTTTCTGTATTCTCAGAAGGTATACCATATCAGCATTCTCTACTGCTTTTTTAGGATCTTTTTCGTACTTGCAACCCAATGCATCTACTTCGTTCGGCATCATCGTGGGGGGGCCTGAGAGAACAACCTCACACCCTGCTGTTTTAAATGCGATGATATCGCTTCTCGCCACACGGCTATGGAGCACATCTCCTACAAAAGTGATCTTTTTTCCTTCAAGATCCCCTAAGTGTTTCCATGCTGTGTAAAGGTCAAGCAACGCCTGTGTCGGATGCGCATGAGTTCCGTCTCCGGCATTAAGGATTATGGCTCTCTTGAGTTTTGAGGCTAAGTACTGGGCAGCTCCTACCGCTCCATGCCTCATAACAACTATATCTGCCCCCATAGCCTCAAGAGTCCATGCCGTGTCTCTCATTGTCTCGCCCTTGGCCTGACTTGATCCTTGGACAGACCAGTTGACCACATCAGCAGAAAGCATCTTTTCAGCCAGCTCAAAGGATACTCTTGTCCTAGTCGAATTTTCAAAGAAAAGGTTGACTACCATTTTTCCTCGCAAGACTGGCACTTTTTTTATCGGTCTGTCCATCACGTTCTCCATATGGCGCGCCTGATCTAGGAGGAAGTATAGTTCTTCTCGTGTGAAACAGTCGACATCAATCACATTTTTGTGTCGCCAAACGATCTGTCCAATCTCACTGGGCATCGCGTTCACAGATTACCACCTCATCAATTCCGTCAAGCTCTGTAACTTTCACTTCAATCACTTCATTGCCTGATGTAGGCACATTTTTACCGCAAATATCGGGATGAATGGGAAGTTCCCTGTGCCCTCTGTCAATTATCACCGCAAGTTTGACAGATGACGGGCGCCCCAGGTCCACAAGCGCTTCAAGCGCCGCTCGTACGGTTCTGCCGGTGTAAAGGACGTCGTCAACAAGAAAAATATTCTTGCCGGAAATATCTTGAGGCATACGGGTGCTGTGGACCATGGGCTGTTCAAAAAGCATAGTAAGGTCATCCCGATAAAGTGTGATGTCAAGCTCTCCGCAAGGGATCTTTGTGCCCTCTACTGTCTCTATTATTTTCTGGAGACGGCGTGCAAGATATACGCCTCTTCTGTGGATACCTACCAGTATCATGTTTTCGGTGCCCTTGTTCTGCTCGACCATCTCATGGGCGATTCTCTTTATGACCCTGTTGAGGTCATCGGAATTCATAAGCTTTGCTTTTTCTCTTAGGACTATCATTTTTACTCCCCCTTATAAAAAAAGGACCGCCTACATAGGCGATCTTTATAATAACCTATCAAACGAAAGACTGTTATCACCGCGGAAGGAA
>JAAYEY010000252.1 GCA_012728505.1 Synergistaceae bacterium
ACGGTTGACAAGACCGTGGCTCTTGTTATACTTTGAATAATCTGTATGAAAGCAGCAAGAGAGACCCCTTTTATTTGATGGGGCGCCGAAGGGGCAAGGCAATAATTGCTGAATCTCTCAGGTATAAGGATTGCTGACGGACAGTACTCTGAAGACGACTAAAGGTTTCTTGTGACTTTTAGGGAACGAGAACAGAGGATATCTTGCTGAAAGGCTGGATTCCTATGTCTTCGTTCCCTTTTTTTTATACTTGTATCACAAATAATAGTGATTTAGCCGAGTGTGTCAGCAATGCAAAGTTTATTGACGGCCCTGCGCTTTCAGTCCTGATAATGGGCAGGGATTTGATACATAAAGGATGGGAGCTTGTGGCAAATCCCTTCTACGGAAATCTTAAACCTAACCAGCAGCCCTATAGGACTTTGGTCTTAAGTTCTGACAGGGAAAGTGAAAAAAATAAAGTTGAAGAGTATTCACTCTTCTTGATAGAGTCAGCTATAACTCTTTACTCTGAATGTAAAGTCATAAGAGAGCCCGGTGACATGGGCGAAAAGATTGATATGGATTATAAGTATATGGATTTTGCTTTGATGGAAGAAACTTTGAAAAGCTGCGGAATACTTCTAAATGGTCTTAAAAGAACTGCCGGGAGGTGAACTGAGGTACCTCGCATTTTGAAATTTCGAAGTGTCAACTTTATTTGTGAGGAGGAATTTTATGAAACTAGAACTCTGTAAAATAAATATTAAAAGTGTGAAGTGGGGCGTCAGCACTGAAGTGCTGAAAGACGGGACGCTTCAGGTAAGCAAGGAAGAGCTTTTGGCCTTTGTCGCAGATGATGAAAACCTTAAAAGCGTAAAGTTGGATATAGCTCTTCCCGGAGAAAGCGTAAGAATAGTTCCCGTCAAAGATGCTATTCAGCCGAGATACAAAATCGAAGGCGAGGGACAGGTCTTTCCCGGCATGGTGAGCGATGTTGAGTCTGTTGGGAGTGGTAAGACTTTGGTTCTCGACGGCGCAGCTGTAGTTACATGCGGTAGGATAGTCGGTTTTCAGGAAGGTATCGTGGACATGTCAGGAAAAGGAGCAGAATATACGCCTTTTTCGAAAACATGTAATGTAGTCCTCGTTTTTGAACCTAAAGAGGGAGTAGAGGTTTATGCTTACGAAAAGGCATGCAGGCTGGCAGGACTGAAAGCTGCAATGTATCTTGCGAAAAGAGTTTACGAATCCGGAGGCGTATCTGATAAGACTGAAACATATGAGATAGCTTCCTTTGCAGAGAGTATGAAATCCTATGCAGGTCTTCCTAAAGTTGCATATCTTTATATGCTTCAGACACAGGGTCTTTTGCACGATACCTATGTTTACGGGATAGATGCCAAGAAGATACTTCCAACGATATTACATCCAAACGAAACTATGGACGGGGCAATTGTCTCAGGCAACTGTGTTTCTGCCTGCGATAAAAACAGCACTTATGTCCATCAGAACAACCCCGTTATCAAGTCACTATACGAGCGTAACGGCAAAGACATCAATTTTATAGGAGTCATTATCACGAATGAAAACGTTACTCTTGCAGATAAAAAAAGAAGTTCCGCTTTTGCGGTGAAAATCGCAACGATGTTCGGAGTTGACGGTCTTGTGATCAGCGAGGAAGGATTTGGTAATCCCGATGCCGACCTGATAATGAACTGTCACAGAGCTGAGGCGGCCGGTATAAAAACAGTGTTGATAACAGATGAGTATGCAGGCAGAGACGGAGCCAGCCAATCTCTGGCGGATGCCGCAGTGGAGGCAAATGCGGTTGTTACTGCCGGAAACGCCAACATGATAGTGACCCTTCCTCCTATGGAGAGAGTGATCGGTTTTACCGAATATGCGAACGTGATAGCCGGAGGTTTTGACGGATCACTGAAACCAGATGGATCGATAGAAGTTGAACTTCAGGCGATCACAGGTGCTACTTGTGAGCTCGGATTCAATAAACTAGGAGCAGAGACCTGGTAGGGGAGGGTAAAAAATGACATATAAAATAGTTCACTATATTAATCAATTTTTTGCCGGAATAGGCGGAGAAGAAAAGGCTGATTTCAGGCCCGAATCCCGCGAGGGAGCAGTAGGCCCGGGGATTGCTTTTAAGGCCGTTTTCGGAAAAGAGGCGGAGATAGTTGGCACTGTGATTTGCGGAGATGGCTATTTTGCTGAGAATATGGACGAAGCAAGCGAAAAGGTATTGAAGATGATAGCCGCCTTTAACCCTGATGCAGTAATAGCAGGACCTGCTTTTAATGCAGGACGTTACGGAACAGCCTGTGGGGCAGTAAGCGATGCTGTAGGCAAAAAACTCGGTATCCCTGTTGTTACCGGTATGTATCCTGAGAATCCCGGGGTGGATATGTACAGTAAGGATATATATATAATTAAGACCTCTGACAGCGCTAGAGGTATAAAAGATGCAGTTCCTGCAATGGCTAAGTTTATTATGAAAGCGCTTAAAGGCGGTTCAGTTGGAAGCCCCGCTGAAGATGGTTATATCGAACGGGGTATCAGGGTCAACTGTTTCCATGAAAAGATTGGAGCAGTCAGGGCAGTAGATATGCTCATCAAGAAATTGAATGGTGAAGAGTTCACAACGGAGTACCCAATGCCTGTTTTCGACAGGGTTCCTCCGGCAGAGCCAATAAAGGATATGAAAAACGCTTTGATAGCTCTTGTAACATCCGGCGGTATAGTACCCAAAGGCAATCCAGATCGCATTGAAGCTTCAAGCGCGTCAAAATACGGTACATACAGCATTGCAGGTGTTAAAAGCGCTGATGAGGTTGCTTACGCTACGGCGCACGGCGGCTATGATCCTACATATGCCAATTCTGATCCGAACCGTGTACTTCCTGTCGATGTACTTCGAGAAATGGAGAGCAGTGGTGAATTTAAGAAACTTTACGATTATTTCTTTAGCACGGTCGGAAACGGCACGTCGGTAGCCAGCGCAAAAAAGTTTGGTGCCGAAATAGGAGCGAGGCTTAAAAAAGATGGTGTTGATGCCGTGATATTGACATCCACCTGAGGAACCTGCACTCGTTGCGGGGCAACGATGGTAAAAGCGATAGAAGCAACTGGAATCCCAGTAGTCCATATATGCACTATAGTTCCTATTTCGCAGACGGTGGGTGCAAACAGGATAGTTCCTGCCGTTGCAATTCCATACCCTCTTGGAGACCCTTCGAAGACTCCTGAAGAAGAGAAAGTAATAAGAAGAGCTATCCTCGAAAAGGCATTACAAGCACTAAAGACCCCGATCAAGGAACAGACAGTTTTCAACTAGATTGATAAAAGTTATTTAATAGATACTCTGTCAGTAATCGCGGCAGGGCAGTCTTTTTTCAGCTGACTGTACTGCCGCGATTACTAAATTAAAGCGATAAATGTTTTATGTTGCTTGGAACATAAATATAAGACTTTATGTGTATATTTCTATTCAATTTGACAATGACTACCTCTTTTGTACAAATTATAATTATTAAGGAGATATCCAAAACTAAACGTGACAATAAAACATCAGAAAAGACATGGAGGAATGTGAAATGCCCAATGCAGCAGTTAAAGCCACATCATATTCTCTGAATCACACTCCCGAATTGGCACTTTATTACGGAAACACCCCATTCGTAGAGAGAGAAGCTCATCCGGATTCGGAATTCCTCTCTGCCCTACCAGACCATGTACAAGGCTATGAAGAATGCTCCAGATATGCGCCTAATCTTGTTTATATTGGAGCGATGGGTCCTGAGGTGCTTGAGGATAAGGAACAGCCATGGTATCAAAAACTAGAGCCCTCAGTTGTAAGATACGGCAAATACGGCGAAATAATGCCGGAGGACGAGACCTTAGGTCTTCTTGATATATGCGATGTTTTTGACCTTGTTTGGTTAGAGAAGAGCTTCGCAGCAAAAGTTAAAGAGAAACTGGCAAAACATCCGCTGATGAGAGAAGATATTCTTGCACGTCTTGAAGAAGGTCATGATTCAGTGGAAATAGAACATGAGATAAATAAATCAGCCGCCCTTCCCCTTTATTCAGAGGGAAAGATCGTCGGTTGTAGCAGGAGGGGGCATGAGTTTGACCCCAACCTCACCGCATATGAACTCCTCGTAAACATGATGTGCAAGACCAGCGCTGTGCTCTCTCTCTTGCACCTCATTAAAAACAGCGAGATGAAACCTGAGGATGTAGATTTTGTTCTCGAATGCTCGGAAGAGGCGGCAGGAGACATGAACCAGCGCGGAGGAGGAAACTTTGCGAAGGCGATAGCAGAAATTGCAGGTTGCTCTAATGCTTCTGGCTGTGATATAAGAGGATTCTGTGCAGCACCGGTTAACGCTGTAATCGCAGGTGCTTCAATGGTAGCGGCAGGAACGCGAAAAAACGTTGCTGTAATAGCAGGAGGAGCAATCCCAAAACTTTATATGAACAGCAGGGATCACGTAAAAAAATCACTGCCTGCTCTCGAGAACTGCCTTGGGTCATTTGGAGTCCTTATCGTACCAGATGACGGTAAACTACCTGTGATAAGGCTCGATGCTATTGGCAAGCACACTGTCGGAGCCGGATCCTCACCTCAGACTGTTACGAGCGTTCTCACTCTGGAACCCCTTCAGAGGGTTGGACTTCTGCTCACTGACGTTGATAAATATGCTCCTGAACTTCATAACCCTGAAATAACTCTTCCCGCAGGCGCAGGAAACGTACCTGAGGCCAACTTCAAAATGATAGCAGCGCTTGGGGTAATGAAAAAACAGATTGAAAAAGCAGATATGGCCGATTTCATTAAAACCCGTGGCATGAAAGGGTTTGCCCAAACCCAGGGACACATCCCTTCAGGAGTTCCTTACATGGGACACGCCGCAGAGGCAATAAATTCAGGGAAAATAACAAGGGCAATGATAATAGGCAAAGGAAGTCTTTTTCTCGGTAGGATGACAAACCTTGCTGATGGAGCCTCCTTCCTCATGGAAAAACCGCAGCCAATTGCAGTTGCGCAGGAAAATGGTGTAACCAGAGATCAAATACGCGAGATAATCATAGAAGCCCTTGAAGAACTCGCATTGACACTTAAAAAGTAAAGGTGTTATTCAATGGAAGACAAAACTGAGACAAAAAAAATAATAGGCGAAGTCATATCAGAGATTATCGGAGACCTTAGAAACGGCTCTGTTAAAAAAGTCGACATAGGGCTGATGGTATATGGTAGCGAGCTTGGCAGCGAAGAGCTTTTAAAAGGGGCCGTGTTTGCAATGCAGAACGACCCGACCATCAACGTCGTAGCGATAGGACCTAAAACGGTTGGCTTTGAAGGTATTCAGTGGATTGAGACTCCTGCCTGTGAAGCCGACATATCAAAGGCAATGGAAAAGGCCCTTAAAGATGGAATAATAGCTGGGGCGGTAGCTTTGCACTATCCATTCCCCCTTGGTGTGACAACCATAGGCAAGGTGCTGACTCCGGCTAGGGCAAAGCCGTGCTTTATAGCATCCTCAACAGGGGCCTCCTCATCCAACAGGGTTGAAGCAATGGTCA
>JAAYEY010000253.1 GCA_012728505.1 Synergistaceae bacterium
GGCTAATGGTTGCAATTCAATTTGTATATCCACCAGATCGGTCTGATTAGCCATCACCTCTTCTATATCCTTATATGAACTTGGAGCTTCATCCAAATCTTTTTGGCGGCGTATAGCATGTAGTATGTTCTGGTCTGTAAGTATCTTTTTTTCTTTTTCCAAGTTAAGTGTCTTACGTGCCTCAGTTCTGCTCATAGTTCTTCCGGCTCCATGAGAACAAGATTCGAACGACTCAGCATTCCCCTTTCCCTTGACCAGAAAAGAACGAGTGCCTTGGGAACCGGGGATCATTCCCCATTCTCCTTTTCGTGCACGTGTTGCTCCTTTACGATGTACGATAACCGACTCACCAAAATGAACTTCCCAAGCAGCAAAGTTATGGGCTTTATTGATGAAATTTGAAAATTCCACTTGGGGTTTAATTTTTATAAATGCTGATTTTGCCTGCTCCATCATCAGTTTCCGGTTAGCCAATGCAAAATCGACGCAATAGTTCATTTCATTCCAGTAAAGGTCAAAATACTTTGAGTTTTTTGGTATAAATGCTAAGTCTAGGGGAATATTGGTATCGCCAGATGCCTTGGTTATTTCCTTAGCGATATTATTATAGTGTTTTGCCACGGTGTAGCCTAGATTTCTGGAGCCGGAATGAATCATAATCCAAATGTATTCATCCGACCCTTTTTGTATTTCGATAAAATGGTTTCCTCCACCTAACGTACCGATTTGATGAAGGGCGCTCTCATATTCTTCTTTTACTATTGGTAAATCCCCCTTGACCTCAGGCATTAAGGTTTCATCTTGGCGGATTTTGTGGTGGTTAAAACCTAAAGGTATGGTTTTTCGCATAATAGACATTATTTCCTTTAACTCAGGTGTTTCTATATCTGTCAGATTCGTCCGTAAGGAACACATACCACACCCAATATCTACCCCGACAGCATTGGGGAGAATAACACCTTTAGTGGCTAGGATGGCACCAATAGGCATGCCGTAACCTACATGGGTGTCTGGCATAATCGCAATATGTTTAAATGCAAAAGGGAGATTTGCAAGATTACGGGCTTGCTCTAATGTCTTCTCTTCCATGTGGTCTTCTTTTAACCATAGCTTTATAGGAATTTTTTCCGTTGTAATGACAGCTTTCATATATTTCCCTTTCCTTTTATGGATGTTTGTTCGAAGTATAGGGGTCAGACCTAGACACGAAGTATAGGGGTCAGACTTACACAATTGACAGAATGTGTCGTACTTAAAACCGTTTCACGCGGCTGATATTCGCCGCAGTAATGGGGCAGTTAAATTAAACTTTTATAGGCCATTACAGCATATAGATGTGCCAGTGGATTTTTGTTTAACTCTCCACCGAAGCTGTAAAATGTTTCTTTTGCAGTTTCGGTATATTTAGATTCACCGGTTATCTTGTGGAGATAAAGCAGGTTTATTAAAGCCATAGAGTTTCCTGAGGGAGTAACTCCATCGTAGATCTCTTTTGGATTCAACACTAATTCTTCAATTTTGTGGTTATAAAAAAATAGTCCTTTATGACTTTCTTCTCCAAATATTTCTAACATGTCCTCTGTTAAATCCTTGGCCTTTTCTAAATAAACCTCTTCCTTAGTTACCTCATAGAGATTCAATAATCCGAATACAAAGAAACTATAGTCCTCTAAAAACCCTTGATTATAACTCTCTCCATTGATATGGATTGACAATAAATCACCCTCAGTATCCAGTGACTTGTTTAATATAAAGTCGGCCGCTTCTTTGGCCTTCTTAATATAAAAGTCCTTCTTGAATACTGCTCCGGCATAAGACAAACTAGCTATCATAAGCCCGTTCCACGAAGTCATTATTTTCTTATCCGTATGGGGTGGAATTCTCTTTTCTCTGTAAGTGAAGAGCGTTTGGCGAATACTATCCATGTTGACATCTAGAGTGCCTAATTCTTTTCCGATAAGGTTCGGTATATTTAAACCTTCGAAGTTTCCTTCCGTGGTTATATCATAATTCTTAGCATAGGCAGCCCCATTATCCTGGCCTAGAAGATTGTTTATCTCATTATAGCTAAACACATAGAACTTGCCTTCTACTCCTTCAGAGTCAGCATCGATGGCTGAATAGAACCCATTTGTAGCAGACGTCATATCCCTGATTATAAATTCATAGATTTTGTTTGCGACATCTTTATATAACTCTTTACCTGTTAATTCATAGGCTTTTGTATAGGCTAATGATAGGAGCGCATTGTCATACAACATCTTTTCAAAATGGGGTACTAACCATTTTTCATCTACTGAATATCTAAAGAA
>JAAYEY010000037.1 GCA_012728505.1 Synergistaceae bacterium
CACGCGACGCTACGCGTCGCGATACTCCATATACTTGATTGTCTTATTCGCTATCTCTTCTCCGTAGAGTTTTTTTACTATATGCAGAGCTAGGTCGATACCGGCAGAAATTCCTCCTGAAGTCATCATCTTTCCGTTGTCGATAAAGCGTTTTGTATGGTCGATGGTAACATTTGGAGCCAGTTCCTTTACGTCGTCTATTACCAAATGGTGGGTGGTGGCTTCGAGACCGTCAAGAAGCCCTAAAACAGCGGGTATCCTCGCCCCTGAACAGACAGTGGCCATGATTTCTGCGGTTCCATGGGTTTTGCTGACCCACTCCATGACCTTTTTCTTTTTTATCTCATTTTTGGTTCCCTCACCACCGGGGACTACAAGTATGTCTATTTTAGGATGGTTGTCGAAGCTATAATCAGGTATAACAATAAGCCCGTTGTAAGATTTTATTGCTCCTCCGTCCTCAGATATGGTGAAGACTTTAAAAAGTTCAGGTTCGTTAAGCACTGCCGTTGCAGAAAAAACCTCATAAGGACCTGCAAAGTCCAGTAGTTCAACTTTATTAAACAGATAGATGCCCACGTTTTTCATTTGATTTTCCCTCTTCTTTCATTGAACACTTTTAATTGAAAACACAATTCTGTTCGTGTCTTAGACGAACATTGGCACCTAACAACTTACACCAAAAACAATATCCTAGCAAGATTTCGTTTAAATTTTGACTAGTTATTCCTTGTTTTGTTTAAAAAACAGACTTATTTTTGACTACCTAGTCTATTGTCTTTTTGAACCTCGACACGCTGAAAAGGAGAAACAGAGTTCCCAAAATGGCTAGAGCAACCAACTGTGTCCATAATTCCGCCAGTCCGGTTCCTTTAAGAAAGACTCCCCTGATTACCACAAGGAAGTACCTGAGCGGGTTTATCAACGTCATCCACTGAACAGGTACGGGCATGTTGGAAATAGGAAACATGAATCCTGAAAGCAGAACGGCAGGGAAGTACAAGAAAAAGGATGACATCAGTGCCTCCTGCTGAGTTTTAGATATCGTAGAAATCAGAAGCCCTAATCCTATGCATGACATAAGGAAGAGCGATGCGGCAAAAAGCAGCAGAATCATGCTTCCTCTGATGGGGATCTTAAACCATGCCATGCCTGCAAAGCTTATTATGATTACGTCTATAAAACATATGATCGCAAAGGGCAGGGATTTTCCCAGTATAAACTCAATCGGTTTCATCGGCGTCACCATCAGCTGTTCCATCGTTCCTATCTCTTTCTCCCTGACTATGGCCATAGATGTCAGAAGCAGGGATGTCATGAGAACGATTATGGCTATTACTCCCGGAACGTTATAGTTTCTGCTTTTCAGGTCGGGGTTATACCATGCTCTCGCCTGAACATTGACCAGATCTCTACTTTTATCCCCTCTCCCGAAATCGGATATTATGCGCTGAGCATAGCTCATAGCAAGCATTCCGTCATTCGAGTTCGTCCCATCAACGATTATCTGTACCACGGGATGTTTTCCACTCAACAGATCATCAGCGAAACCCTTTTTGATGTTTATTCCTACAACAGCGCTGCCTCGGTCAAGGTTCTCCGTAATTGCCTCGTCATTGTCAGAGTAAGCAATAATCCTGAATATCCCTGATGAAGTAAAGTTTTCGATCAGCTGACGGCTGTGTACGCTTCTGTCATTGTCCACGAGAATCGTCTTTATGTGGTTTACATCAGTCGTGACAGCATATCCAAAGACCAAAAGCTGTATCACAGGAAGGACAAAAATCATAGCCTTC
>JAAYEY010000254.1 GCA_012728505.1 Synergistaceae bacterium
GGGTGTCTGCCGGAGTTGATGCTGGACACACCGGTCGATTTTGACAGCCTTACAGAGGTTGGTTCTATGATGGGTTCAGGCGGAATGATAGTCATGGATGACAGGACATGTATGGTTGATATTGCACGTTATTTTATCGATTTTCTTGTAGAGGAATCATGCGGTAAATGCGTCCCCTGCAGAGAAGGTCTCAAAAAAATGCAGATGATCCTGCAAGACCTTACAAGCGGCAAGGGCAGAGAGGGCGACACAGAATCGCTCAAAGAGCTTGCTGAAGGCATTTCAGATACGGCTCTCTGTGCATTGGGACAATCTGCTGCTAATCCTGTACTGTCAACAATCAAATATTTTAAAGAGGAATATATTGAACATGAAATGGAACACTTTTGCAGGTCAGGAGTCTGCTCTGGGATGTTCCGGTTAAAGATAGACGAAGATAAATGTAAAAGCTGCGGCCTTTGTGCAAAGAATTGTCCTGTTGACACGATTGAAAAACATAAGAACGGAAAATACCGCATTAAAAATGAAGACTGCATCAAGTGTGGAGCATGTTTTGAAGTATGTCCTTTCTCCTCTATAAACATAATTAAAGAGGTGAACGATGATGATTGAGATAATTATTGACGGAAAGCCAGTAAAAGTTAAGAAAGGAACAACAATTTTACATGCAGCCCAGGCAAATGGTATCGAAATTCCCACACTATGTAACCATGAGGGGCTGGTTCCCGATGGCAACTGCAGACTCTGTTCTGTGGAGATAGAGGACAAGGGGAATAAAAAAATAGTAGCCTCCTGCATGTTCCCTGTCACAAGAACGATATCTGTGCAGGCCAATTCAGAAAGAGTAAAAAAGGCGAGAAGAACTGTGCTTCAACTTTTGATTAACAGGAACCCGAAATCTCCAATCATCCAGCAGCTTTGCTTAGCTTATGACGTGAAACGTGAGGAGAGGTTTGCACTTGAACCAGACCTCTGCATCCGGTGCGGGCGCTGCGTCAGAGCGTGTGAAGCTAACGGTACAAAAGCTATAGCGCTTGTTGGTATAGGGTTCGACAGGCATGTAGCACCCCCATACGAACTTGAGTCCGCTGCCTGCATAGGCTGCCTTTCCTGTGCGACAGTATGTCCTACAGGAAAGATTACATACGAGGAATCACCCGGAAAGAGAAAGATCTGGCATAAGGAATTCGATGTCCTCCAGTGTAAAAGGTGCGGTATTTACTTTGCGACAAAGGATATGCTTGATTGGGCCCGTAGACCGGAAAATGACCGTGATTACTGCGATCACTGCCAGAAATATATTGAAAGTGTAAAGTTTTTAACAGAATCTCAGAAGAAATAAGAGTTTCTAAATAATGGTCCTTCGACCCGGCGTATCTCACGCAGATACACTGGGCATTGGGTAGCAGGAGCGATCCTGCGGCCTGCCGTTTTGCAAAGAAGGAGACCCTTGAGGGTCTCCTTTTGTCTTGATAACACCCCGTAAGATGCGGGAATCCAGAAAAGTACAAGGAGGAATGCGGCATGGAAAAGATACTAGTAATATCGCCGGAAAAATGTATCGGCTGCGGGACCTGTGAACTGGCCTGTTCACTGTCCCATAACGGAGAGTGCAGGCCAGCAATATCGAGAGTTAATGTCTTCAGATTCGACAAGGGAAGCAATGTCCCAATGATGTGCTTCCAGTGTGAAGATGCCGCGTGTGTGGCGGTCTGCAAAACAAAAGCTCTTGTTCGTGATGAAGAAACAGGCGTAATTAATGTTGATGAGGAGAAGTGCATCGGCTGCAGGATGTGCGTTATGGCATGTCCTTTCGGAAATATTGCTTTTGACAGGGTCGCTAAAGTTGCCATAAAGTGCAACCACTGTGATGGAGAACCTCTTTGTGTAGAATTCTGTCCGACAGCAGCGATCGAATATCTCCCCGCCGATACCGCTACGATTAACAGGAAAAAAGCATTTTCAGCCAAAATGAAACAGGCTCTTGAGGAGGTGAAGTAATATGGCAGGTTGGACAGGAACTATATTGAGGGTAAACCTCACAAACGGAACAGTAAAAAAAGAAGCTCTTGATATGGAAGCGGCAAAGAAATACTTAGGGTGCAGAGGTCTGGGCGTCTATTACTACATGAAAGAAGTCAAAGCGGGCGTAGACCCACTCGGACCAGAAAATAACCTCATATTTGCAGCGGGAGTGCTTACAGGAACTATGGGTTCGAGCACAGGCAGATATGAAGTAGTCACTCGCGCTCCTCTGACCGGAACTCTTGCAGGCTCCAATTCCGGGGGATACTGGGGACCCGAGCTCAAATATGCCGGATATGACATGATAATTTTTGAGGGAGAGTCATCAAAACCTGTCTATCTCAACATCTATAATGAAAAAGCCGAACTTTGTGATGCTTCCGACCTCTGGGGGAAGAGTGTTCCGGAAACAACAGCGGCACTCCTTGCAAA
>JAAYEY010000255.1 GCA_012728505.1 Synergistaceae bacterium
CGCACTCCACCTAGGACAGGCATAAAGTTGGTATCTCCATTCCAGCGGGGTACCACATGCATGTGAAGATGCTGGTCAATCCCTGCCCCCGCAACTTTTCCTAGGTTCATGCCCAGGTTGAATCCGTGTGGGTTCATTACCTCTGTGAGAACTCTGTGCGATGTCTGGCATAACGACATCATTTCAGCAAGCTCTGAGGAGGTAAGGCCCGGCAAATCAGCTGTGTGCCGGTATGGAACTATCATAAGGTGCCCCGGATTGTAGGGGAACGCGTTAAGTATAATGAAGCATTCTTTGCCTCGATGTACAATCAGGTTTTTTTCATCATCGTCCTTTTTTGGAAACTCACAAAATATACATCCCGGTTCCTTTTTCTCATTGTCATCTGAATTAGAGAGGATATAGGCCATCCTCCACGGAGCAAATATTTTGTCTTCCATAAACGGGTCACCGCCTTATTTCTTCTAATCTGGTGTCCATTATAGTGCTTTTTACAGAGCAAATACCAATGCTTATGTTATAGAATCAATTATATATTTAAAAAATCGAGTAAACAGGAGGGAAATTCATGAATAAAATTTCGAAATTTGGAACGCTAATTCTTACTTTGGCTGTAGTTGTCATCTTATCAACAGGATCCACCGTTTTTGCTGAGGAAAAAGCACACGAAAAAAGGATAAGGATGTCTGCGGAACTCATACGGGAAATGACAACCCAAGAAGATTCGGATAGTATGGCCGAAGTTATAAAGTCAGGAAAAGGAGTCGCAATCTTTCCTGCGGTCACCAAGGCAGGTCTTATGATAGGTGGACAGGTCGGAGAAGGTCTTGTCCTTCTGAGGAACCCAAATGGAACATGGAGTGGTCCCTCTTTTATGGGCCTTTCAGGCGCTTCTATAGGTATTCAGATAGGAGTGCAATCTGTAGGGTTGGTGCTCGTGATAACCAATGAAGATGGTCTAAGGGCCTTTACAGGAGGCAACAGTTTCAAGCTGGGCGCCGATGTAGCAATAGCAGCGGGCCCCGTAGGCAGGGATGCGTCGGCTGCCACGGACAGCAGAGCTAAAGCCTCTATTTACAGTTACTCCATGTCGAAAGGATTATTTGCAGGCATGACTCTTGAGGGGACTGTTCTGAATCAGAACAGGGATGCCAATCGGGCTTACTGGGGCAGAGATGTCTCTGCTGCGACTGCGCTTAAAAAATCGGCATCTGACAAAAGAATGAAAAATCTTGTTGACAGTCTGAATGCGTTGGTTAAAAAAGCGCCGAAATAAGTAGGGGCTGCGGCAAGCCCCTCGCCGCGGGAGTCGATTGGTAATCAGTTGGGGAGTCAATGGGTATGGATCGGTCAAATGATTTTTGAGCTGCGGGTTCGTACGATATACGCCCGACGGAAAAGTAAAGCCCCCTTCTCCGTCTTTCCCGCATGCATTTGAGCGGGAATCCAGGTCCAGTCTCACCCTTTGCGCATTTCACCTTAGTGTCCTCACTATTTCGAATGCGTTCTGAGATGCCGGGGTCCAGCTTTGCGATTTTGTCTCAAGTCTCTCGCCATCTAAGTGAACGTACAAGGCAATGAAAAAGGGCCTTCTTTTTTAAAAGAAGACCCTGCTTTTATTATTCTTTGAAACGCCCCGCTCCGGGTGTTTCAGCTGATCCGGACTTACGCCGCTTTGTAATTGAAACTGCGATGCGCGAATCTGGAACTCGTTGCCTCGTACTAGACTACTGTGAACCGTAATAATCAATTGCTAGAGCGGACGGGGCGACTTACAGGTATATAATATAGTAGAAATTGAAATCTGTCAACAGTAATGATAGGTCAATTACTGAATGCACAACAGGGAAAATGCAACATTTGAGTATACGATAGCACGTCACTTAAATGCAATGGCATATTGATTTATCTGTGTTTGTGAAAAAAGATTCTTGACGTATAATGTTTTGGAGAATATGTTTCTGAGTGTGCATATGCACGCAAAGAGAAAACGGAATTGTCGGAAGCAAGCTGCAAAGGCAAAACAGAGTGTAACAATTGTCGTTTCCGACTCGAAGATACCGATCTACCACAAGGAGATGCAGAAGATGACCGAAAAAGAAAATTGTAATAATGAATGCGGTAGCTGCGGAGAAGAATGCGCATCGAGGACAGAAGCATTTGATTTCAGCGCTAAGCCTAACCCTCTCAGCAGTGTCGGAAAAGTTATTGGAATCTTAAGCGGAAAAGGGGGCGTAGGTAAGTCTCTTGTAACTTCGCTTTTAGCTGTCGAAATGCAGA
>JAAYEY010000256.1 GCA_012728505.1 Synergistaceae bacterium
ATTGAGAGGTTATTGGCATAATGCCCGCAACGATCGGTATCTTAATCCCCATCTCACGTCCTTTATCCCTGAATTCATAGAAAAGTTCATTGTCAAAAAAGAGCTGCGATATCAAGACATCTACGCCGCAATCAACTTTATTCTTCAACGAACACAAATCTTGATCCATCGAATATGCCTCAATATGTTTTTCTGGGTAACATGCGGCAAAGATTTTGAAATCATAACCGGAACGGATATATTTGATTAAGTCAGATGCATATCTAAAATCACTGAGGGTTTCGCCCTCTGCTATATCGCCCCTCAGAGCAAGGATATTCTTTATACCGTTCTTTGAAAGAGTTTTCAGGACATTGTCGATTTCCGCTTTGCTGTTGCCTGCGCAAGTGAGGTGAGCAAGAGCTGGAATGGTGTAATTGTTCTGTATCTGAGAGGCTATCTCCACAGTATTCTCCCTGCTTGTCCCTCCTGCTCCGTATGTAACACTGATCAGGTCTGGAGAAAGACTGGCAAGAGCATCGACTGTCGCAAAAATAGAGGCGAGGTTCCCAGAGCCCTTAGGTGGAAATATCTCAAAAGTCATTGTAGGACCTGTTTGCTCAAAATAATCTTTCATCAATTCGCCTCCATAGAGAGATATCTTTCAATTATTGTAGCCGCGCCTTCATTATCATTGTCTAAAGTTACCTCGTCTGCAACGGCCTTTAGTTGATCGGAAGAGTTTCCCATCGCCACTCCATGACCGGCCCAGACTATCATTTCTTTATCGTTACCGGCATCACCTATTGCAAGGACATCTTTTCTGTCTATGCCAAGTCTTTCAGCCACCAAAGCGAGTCCATTTGCCTTGTTAACCTCCGGATGCGCTATTTCAACAAAAGCGCCCCACGATACAGCAGTATAAACCCTGCTACCGAAACGAGATTTCGTCTTTTCCACCATGTATGGAAAAACCGTCTCGTCAAGAGTAATTCCTAATAATTTAGTTGAATCTACGTTAAAATCCCATAGTTTTTCGCCCAATGATACCGGTGGTATTTTTGATATGTTTTCATAAAACTTAGTTCTGGGGTCATTGCCGTCTACCACATACACTTTGTCGTTGTTGTAGATTTGTATGTACCAACCCTGATCCTTGTAGTAGGACACAATTTCGGCGGTCAAATCTATTCCAAGACCTTTTTCATGGAGGATCTCTCCCGACACTGGATCGCGCACTATCGCGCCGTTATAGAAAACAGAAGGACAACTGATACCGACCTCTTTTATTAAAGGAAGCGCTGAGGGATACATTCTTCCGGTCGCTATAACCACAGCGATACCAGTTGAAATTGCTGACCTAATGACATTCTTTGTCCTTGGTGTCAGTTCGCTTGAGCTGTTTAGGATTGTCCCATCCATATCGAGGGCTATAAGTCTGGGTTGAAAAGAATTCATATCGCAAAGACCATGAGAGCGGCTATCTCCGCAGCTACAATGGAAGCACCAAGCACGTCTCCATTAACTCCACCGAGCCTGGAGTTCATCCATCTGGCACTGGCAAAGCCTATTCCTGCCGCAATAAAAGCAGAGAATATCCACCTGATTGGGGCGAATGGCATAAAAATCAAAAGGGATAATGCTGAAGTAAAGAGATCATACCCAGTAAAAGTATCAACCCAGCCCCTTCCCATTCCCTTATCCCAGGGATAGAGGCCCTTATAAGCAGCGGCGCATGCAGCAAACCTTCCCGAAGCAGCAGCGACAGAAGAGGCAACGAGCAGTTCTGTTTTTGGGACTAGCCCCATAATTGAAGTCCAAAGACCAAAAGCCAGTATCAGACCTGTCACACCATAAGCACCGGTTCTGCTGTCTTTCATTACTGAACGAAGTTCATTTCCTTTTTTGCCGGAACCTATACCGTCCCAAAGATCTCCCCATCCGTCAAGGTGAAGCGCCCATCCTGATGCTGTGTAGAAAAAGGCACCAAGCCAAATCGCCCCAGAACTTCCTATTCCCAAAATATTGGCAAAGGATATAACCGAACCTGTAAGCAAACCCAGCATACCTCCGGCAACAGGGGCCAGCGACAAAGTCCTGTTACCCGATGGCATTTCAGCGGGCCACCATTTTTTAGGCAGGGGAATGCGGGAAAAAAGCGTCCATGCAACGACAAACCTGTTCATAAGGTCCAACCAATATTTATCGTCTTTGATCTCTTCAGTGAGTCTGTTTAGATATTTTTGAAATTCTTTGTTATTCATTTCCAGTTGCTGTCCTCCATACTGCCTTTTATCCAGAGAGGATATCCTGCCACTACAAGAACAGCCCTGTCAGCCTTTGAAGCGCAGAGCTGATTCATCCTCCCTTGAAGGTCCCGGAAACGCCTGCCCATTTTATAAGATGGAACCAGACCGGAGCCTACTTCATTGCTGACTATTATCAAATGTGTTCCTGCGGGCGGAAGAGAAAAGAGTTTGCATGCTATTTCACGTATCTTCAATTCTCTGGCCTGCCAATCTTTCTCAGAAGCGTTTTCTGCGAGTTCACCCTCAATAAAGAGACGGGTCAGCCATAGTGTAAGGCAGTCAAGCAGGAGTATTCCTTTAATCTTGCTGACCGCTTCGCATATCTCGCATGGATCGCCTTCAAAGGTATTCCATTCTGTCGGCCTTCTTTTTTGGTGTATGGATACGCGCTCGCGCATCTCCTCATCTTGAACATCCGCTGCAGCAAGGTAAGTAACAGGAGCATGGGCATCAGTTGCAAGCATCTCGGCAAAGGTGCTTTTTCCGCTCCTCGCCCCTCCCAGTACCAAGGTCATCTCCGACTTAGATAATGAATTATCTCTAGTTTCCAAAGGTAATACCCTGCAGAATGTTGCCCAATGTCTGTTCTAATATCTGACTTTCAAAACTCTCTTCAGTGTAATTTATCCCGGGTCCGCACGGTAGTTCGAATTTAAGCCTAAAGACAGTATCCCTGCCCGAATAATCCTTTTCATTCGGATCACTTGCAGACTTAGGTATGATACTTCCTGCATTTCTCATATGTCCAGATTTATCAACCTTGACATTATTGAAAACAGGCGAGTCTATAGTACCATTTATATTCAACGTCACAAACCGGAAATCAGTTCTGGCGTATCCGGATAGTATTCCTCCGAGGAAGTTCTGCAGCAATGCGCTAGTGTCAAGCTCTCCGGCAAAGTCCATACCCACGTTTATAACACCCTGGAGCGCACCCAAAAGCGCGTTCAACGCCCGTAAATTAACCTTTCCCATAGTAAAGAGGCTTACTTCTCTTTTATTGCTTATCAGACCATCAAGCATTACATAACGATACACGGGGTCTCCGGGCGGTGCAATTGCCTGGCTTCCGGGAAGTATCGTCAAGTATCCTTCGTCATAGGTAAATGCGGTGTGCAGAGATTTATAAAGTAGAGGTTTACCCTTAGTATATTTTTTTGCTGCCTCAACGGCTTCGAATCCAGAAATTTCGCCATCTTTCAGGAATAATACGCCAATAGCCTTTACCGTACTCATCCTTCCCATTTCTCCCTCTGCCCTGATCTTAAGATCTCCTTTGCCGGTAAGAGCCCCTTTTAGGCCAGGGAAGGACTGTTTGAGCATTGGTTCGACATCCGCACTCAGCACGGTGAGGTTGCCCCCCCACTTGCTCTCATTAATGTCCATTGCGAGACCTCCCGAAACTGTTCCTCCGTTCGTCTCAGCTTTTACATCTTCCATGACCGCATAGCCCTCTGTTATGTAAAAAGGAGCATTGACGTTCTTTATTCTTATGCCGAGGAATCTCATCCTCTCCGATGAGAAGGAACCCTCTCCGCCAAAGTTAGCTACTTCTCCTTTTCCCGAGAACTTAAAATTGACGTTTCCACCAAGCCTCTCGCGGAATTGAGTGGGAAGATAGACACCTATCTGTTTAAGGTCTATCCCTTTCCCATTAGTATCAAGAGCTCCGTACCATTTTCCATCCTTCATAAAAACCCGACCCTTTGCGGAGAATTCGCCCTTATCCAGCCTTGCCTTTGCCTCAGAAATATTTACATCTGTAAAGCTACCGTCAAATTTAACATCAACCATGGGCAGCAAAAAGCCTCTGTATCTGAAAGGTGCCAATGTCCCACCACCCTTGTAAAGGGGGTTACCTAGGGTTCCTAAAACTTTAATCTCGCTTTTGATAAGTCCCTGCACTCCCCGAACGACAGGCAAGTGCTTTCTGAGAAGTTCATAGGTGTTTATATTTTCTGATGATATCGTTAGATTCAAAGAAGCGTCCGAAAAAGGCTTGCCTTCCGGCGCAGGTGTTATGTTTCCCTTGATTAAATGTTTACCTCTCAGGAATTTCATACTTGCATTTTCTATCCTTATCACTTTGGGATCGCCGTTTAAACTTGCCTCCACTTTTTCAGCGCGGACCTCCCGCCATCTGACCGAACCGGTACTAATGTCAGCTTTCCATTTAAGACCTTGTCCATCATTTGCTATCTTCAGTTCGCCTGAGAATGGACCCTCGAGATCTTGGTCTGCTTTAAAGAGAATATTCAACGCAGAAAGATCTACATTTTTAATCTTTCCGCCCACTTCCCACCTGAGAGGTGATGAGGATTTACCTTCTTGGGCCTTAACAGGTAGGAATACTTTGCTTTTAAGATCAGCACTTCCTCCGGCGCCTCTGGCCTGCATCTTGGTGAAATCTAGTTTTCCAGAGGAATAGGTCATCTCAGTATAAAATTTATCCACCTGAAGACCGTTGAATCTGCCATTAACTGCGCTCATCTTCAAAAGGACCTTAGGCGAATTAGCAACTCCTTTGACGCTCCACGATCCAGAGGCATCACCGTAAATACCCATGCTTTTCAAAAACTTAAGAGTTTCGTGAAAGTTTTTTAAGGATGCATTTCTGAAATCTCCGTTTAATGATAGGGTTTTTTTGTCATCTACCGTTTTCATATTCCCTGAAGCCGTTATACGTGCTCCGTTCCAATTGACTGAAGTCTTTTTAAGTGAAAGCAGACCTTCCGAAACATGATAATCTGCCGATAACCTAAGTCCTGCAAGCTTTCCTACTCCCCCCATCTCAAGTGACGGAGAAGAGATGTCGGCCTTTATCTTTAGGTCATCCAGCACGCCTTCTACAACAGCAGATATATCCGCTGCACCTTTAAAAGCATACTTGTCAAAACCTACCACCGCATCACTCAGTTGGTCAAGTTTAATAGATTTTGCGTTGAGTTTTAAGTCAATATTGATTCCGTCAAAAGCACTGACAGTTCCTTTGATTTTTATATCAGTACCTTCGTTAAGAGCAGTAAAATCTACATCTCCCGAGGGTTTACCGGTAAAAAGAATTTTCCCCTTAAATTCCGTAAACTTCATCTTATCGTATGTCACATTTGATGGAGCAACATTTATCTCTCCTACCAAGGCGTTCAGAGGACCTTTGAGATTGGCCTCTAATCCTGTGATGGTGCCCTTGAGTCTCTGGATATTGCCTGATGCGTCATGTGTAATCTTATCAGTCCAGTCCGCTAAATGAAGTTTTTTTGCCGATGCGTTAAGTTCTATATATTTTGCGGGAGTCCTTGTATCTAATTTTATAACTCCGCTTAAAGAGGAGTCCCTAACTTTGCCTTCATCCAAAACTATTTCTAAAATTCCTTTGTCGTAGTTCCATTTTGCTGCGACCTCTTCAAGAGGGATTTTTCTCCAGGCAGCCTTTTTAAGCACTCCATCACCGGACATGGCCATTTCTTTTCCTGAACCCTTCATTTCGATGTTTGCTGATAAGATGCCCATAACGTCATACTTTAAAATGTTTGGAAAAACTAACGCTGCTGTATCAATATTTAAATCTTTAACTTCAGCTTTGAAATCCGGAACAGGATATACGATCCCAGATATTTTAACAAAGCCCTCATCTAATTTCGTGGAAAAACCGTTAAAAATCCAGTTGCCAGATTCTTTTTTTGCTATGCCGTGTATAGAAAAAGGAATATTTTTAAATTTTCCTTTTAAGGCAGGAGCAAACCACTCAAGCCCGCGTAGCTCCAATGAGCTGTCATTAAGCTCGAGGAGACCCCATTTTGAGGTTACCTTTACGTTGTTAAGTTTTATTTTATCTATGGGAATATCTTTGGCTCTCAAGCCTTCCTTGCTCTCCGGAACTATTTTAAGAATAGAGTCGAGGTCTGAATTCAAACCGTCAAGGACAACAGTTGATAATCTGGGAGAGTTTTTTATGATACTCATCAGTGAAAGGTTCATTGCGATCCTGTCTATTGTGAAAAGCTTTTCCCCCGAACGGACAAAAGACAAACCTTTTCCTTTAAAGCCAATTATGGGATTACCGGTAAGGCGCGACATTTCAAGCTCAACATTAAGTTCATTACGCACAGCATTGACTATCTGGGCCACTACCAGATCACCCAAGAAATTTGCCCTGGTCAGGATCAAAAGCGCAAGACTGACCGCTGCAATTATTATAAAAGTAATTATTCCCGTTTTTACGACAAATGCCAAACGTTTCAAAATAAAAACACACTCCCATGGCTGCTCATCCTTAACTATCTGTTAATTAATCCAGACAAGCACCTAATACCCAGTAATTCTACCATGTTTTGAACTGTGGACCTATGCAATTACACTGTAATCATTGCCTGATATTTTATATTCTCACATCTTTGAGAAGCAGAGTTTCTTCACAAAAAAATAGAGCCTTCATCAGGCTCTATCATTATTTCTGGTGGAGCTTAGGGGATTCGAACCCCTGACCTCTTGAATGCCATTCAAGCGCTCTCCCAACTGAGCTAAAGCCCCAGAAGCGAACATGGGTCATTATACTGATTAGTATAAACCATGTCAACACTATAATAATGCCATGAAAACACTTACAACAGCAAGAAAAATGCAATTCTGTATTCTTATGTTATTATTTTTAGCTCCGTTATTTATCTTTTCTGGTGCAGCTTTTGCACTGACAAAAGATGAATTACTGCCTCATATTTCCAAATCACTGGGATACAGCGTCCCTAAAAAATATCTAACTGATAACGATGGGGATCTGACTAACTCCTTAGCGGTAAGGCTTGCACTTGAATCAATGGGCTGGGGCTTTGTCATCACAGTGTACGACCAGATAGCTATCCTGCCTGAATGGTGCGAGATCGATCCCATAACGGAAATTTCTAAAAAGATATCTCCTCCACTCCCGGCATCGATTACTAACTGCCTCGACCAGCCTTTTGCGAAAGAAGACATCAAAACACTTACTGACTGGCTTGTTTTATGTAAGAAAAAGGTTTCCTGGAAGGCATCATTCGTTTCTGAAGGGTCGGTCTTAACAGTCTTTAAACATGGGATCGGCGATCCTTCCGGGCCGGCTAACGGAGATTTGGCAAAGGGTGTAAATGAACCACTTTTTGCTGCCATGATAACAGTCGACATGAAAAAAACTTCCTGTCAGATAGCCACCGCAGTAATGATCGGGGCTCAAAAGGCCCCACTTGCTACAATAGCGGTGGAGAACTACGGCGTTATTGGAGGTATAAACGGCGGATATTTCGCAGGGGCGAAACCGATAGGGGTACTTCGCAGGCAAGGACACACGGATAACGCTAAATTCTGGCCCCAGCGTTCTGCTTTTGGATGGGACAGCGAAGGAAATACGATTTTCATAGACGGTAAAGAGATAGCTAATATCAGCTCCGACAAACGTTTCGACAAATACACCGAGATGCTCCAAGCCGGCCCCCTCCTCATGAAAAACGGCGAGGTTTCAGACAATACAGAGAAAATTCAAGATAATGTGCTCAATATGCGCCATCCTAGGACGATCGTGGGAACTGACGGCAAACAGGTAATGTGGGCTGTAATAGACGGAAGAGACAACATGCACAGCGTCGGCACGACGATTGAGGAGACAAAAAAAGTCTGTAAATGGTTGGGAATGTCCACCGCCCTTAACCTCGATGGAGGAGGGTCAAGTTCGCTCTGGTGGAGAGGAAATACATTTTCTCTGCCAAGCAACAGCAACGATGTTGAACGTCCTATCCCCTATGGGGTTCTGATCTTCCAGGAAGGTTCGGGAGTAAGGCAATAGCTTGACTTGCTTCAAAACAGCATTTCAACTAAAAGAGAGACCCCTCAACTACCTGTGGGGTCTCTCTTTTTAATTTAGTTTTTGTCAAAAGGTTGTTAAAGTTGAACTACTTTACTTCTACCTTTGCTCCGGCTTCTTCAAGCTTCTTCACGATCTCATCAGCTTCGTCTTTGGTAACCTGCTCTTTTACGGCCTTAGGTGCGGCGTCAACGAGCTCCTTGGCTTCTTTGAGTCCGAGGCCTGTGATCTCACGAACAACTTTGATGACGCTGATTTTGTTTGCGCCAAACTCTGCGAGAACAACGTCAAACTCTGTCTGTTCCTCTTCAACCGCTGCTACTGCGGCCCCAGCTGCTGCGGGCATCATCATTGCGGGTGCTGCTGCTGATACGCCAAACTTCTCTTCGAGTTCCTTTACGAGCTCTGAGAGCTCGAGAACTGACATTTCTTCAATTGCCTTGATAAGGTCTTCACGTTTCATATTATTTTATCCTCCTAAGGATTCTTTTTATTTTTTATGCTGCTATGCGGCAATTATTCCGCTGATGTAGATTATGCTGCGTCTTTTTTGTCCTTGATCTGTGAGAGGCACGTAACAAGCCCTCTTGCAGGACCGGAAAGGACAGTGACCAGTCCCTGAAGGGGAGCTGCTATTGTCCTCACAACCTGAGCTATGAGAACATCCTTTGAAGGAAGGTCTGCCAGAACGAAAATCTGATCTTTTGTTAGGATCTTTCCGTCAAGGATTGCCGCCTTTATTACCAGCGCGTCGTTGCCCTTTTCCTTTGAAAAGTCGCGGATAGTTTTAGCTACAGCGGCTACATCACCATAGGAAAGTACATAGCCGTTAGGACCCGTGTCATGCTCGGAAGCGCGGATTATCTTTGCTTCATCAAAAGCAATGCGCATAAGAGTGTTTTTACATACCTTCATCTCGCCGCCGGCTGCGCGGATACGTCTGCGGAAATCGCTAACTTTTTTAACAGTAAGTCCGCGGTACTCAGTGATGAAAACTGCATTGCTCTTATTAAGCAGTTCGACCATGGAATCGATCATTTCACGTTTTGCTTGTGTTGGCATTCAATTTCACCTCCTGTGTATATTGTGATCGGATGCCGACAATAAAAAAGGCTTCCGTCACCCAAGGGAGTCCGGAAGCCATAATACGTGTCGTAGTAATTTTACAGGAACACGGTTATTCTTCGCAAACCTCGGCAGGAAATTAAGCGCAAGCGCACCTGCTGTCTTGAGTCTAAGCTGTGATACTATACAATAAAGATTATGTTTTGTACAGTAAAAAATTACTAGGCATTTTCTATTGTTTTAAGTAACGACTACTGTACAATAAACATAAATTACATATTTAAATTTTTACTTCTTTGGGGGAATTTTTATGAAAAAAGGTTTTTTTATCTTAGTACTTGTATCTATTTTGCTCTCTTTTGCATCTGCATCAATGGGGAAACCTATAGCGGAGGAATTTAGAAATAAAGACTACGACTACTCTTCAGTCAAGACAGTGCTTCTTATGCCTGTTATGTATGAAATAACTATACCTACTTCTGAACCATTCTTAGATGATTCAGTACAGCAAAAATGGAAAGAGCTGACCTCACAGGCAAAGAGCGGATTCAACTTCATTGTAAAAACTCCTGAACAAATCATTGAAAGGGACAGCTTTGTAAAAGGCACGGATCCAACAGAGAAATTGGACAGAGACAAGATTGCAGAAAAAGCTCTCTCTCTTTGTCCCGAGTACACAGACGCCATTATGACTGCAACTATTACAAAGTGCGAATATACAAGTATCCACCACCCTCAAGAACTCGTATGGGAGACAAGATACGAAGACCGTTCCGTATATATTGACGGTAAATGGCAGACAAGAAGCGTTCCCATAAGATATCAGAATATAAAACCCGCATGGGATGAAATATTTGCATTAGGAGCTGTTAGGCTTGAGCTCCGCAACTCTAAGGACAACACTCTCATCTATGGAGTTAATGTTACCGCAAACACTTCAGAAGATCTCTTCACGGCACTTCCAACACTTACAAAACATATCAGCAACATAATCGAAAACACCGTTAAAAGAATACCAAGAAAATAACCTAGCAACATAAATAAAAAAATAATAGAAAAAAAGGGGTACGCCTAAGCGTCCCCCTTTTTAATTTAAAAGTATTCAGTTTTATTCAGCTGTAACATCTTTTATGGCTTGTAAAGGATCTATAGATATCCCTACTCCCATGGTAGATGTAATCGTTACACCCTTTACATAGGTACCTTTAACAGCGGCAGGGCGAGCTTTGACGATAGCCTTGAAAAGAGCTTTAACGTTGCTTTCAAGGTTCTCAACAGGGAAAGATGCTCTTCCGACTGCATTGTGTATGATAGCTGTTTTGTCAACACGGAACTCGATACGGCCAGCTTTGATTTCCTTCACAGCATCGGCAACATCGAACGTAACTGTGTTTGCCTTCGCACTTGGCATAAGTCCGCGTGGTCCGAGAACCTTGCCGAGGCGTCCGGCTAATTTCATTATGTCCGGTGTGGCGATTACTGCATCAAAATCCATTCTGCCGTCAGCGATCTCTTTTACAAGATCTTCGCCGCCGACGATTTCCGCGCCTGCTTCTTGAGCTTCCGCCTGTTTGTCGCCGAGTGCAAGAACACACACTTTCTTGGTGTGGCCTGTACCGTGCGGAAGGACTAGAGTACTTCGAACCTGCTGGTCTGCATGACGGGGGTCTACGCCGAGACGAACATGGAGTTCAAGGCTCTCGTCAAATTTGGCGGTTGCGTTTTCCTTTGCCATAGCGACAGCCTCTGAAATTGAATACTGCTTTGTAAGATCGACCTTTTCGAGCAGTGCTTTGTAACGTTTACCTCTTTTTGGCATTGTTATTCCTCCTCGTGGTAATGTCGGAAGCTTCTAAACTTCCTCCCACATCCTGATCATTCTCAGGAAGTTGATGTTTACTCTTTGGTTATTTACTTACTTCGATCCCCATTGAACGGGCTGTTCCTTCAATCATCTGCATTGCTGCTTCAATGTCGTTGGCGTTGAGGTCAGGCATCTTAAGAGCAGCTATCTCTTGAACCTGTTTTTTCGTTATCTTACCTACCTTGTCCTTATTGGGAACTGAAGATCCTTTTTCCTTTCCTGCGGCTTTTTTGATCAAAATACTTGCCGGAGGAGTCTTAAGGATGAAAGTAAAGCTGCGGTCTGCATATACTGTAATCACGACCGGGATAATCATCCCAACTTTGTCTGCCGTCTTGGCATTGAATGCCTTAACGAATTCCATTATGTTGATTCCGCGCTGTCCGAGCGCCGGTCCTACCGGTGGCGCGGGTGTCGCCTTTCCTGCGGGGAGCTGAAGTTTAAGCTCTCCAATTACTTTTTTTGCCATAGTACATGTTACCTCCTTGGTTTTTGCTGCTTAATGTAAAAGCCCTTTTGGGCGATTATTCTTTTGTCAATGTGCGTAAGAAAAAACGAGAGCAAAACTATCTATAAATTAGATCTTTTCAAGTTCTGTATAATCAGCTTCAACTATGGTTTCACGGCCAAATACTGATATGCTGAATTTAATCTTGCCTTTATCGGCATCAATCGAAACAACAGGACCGGCATGTCCTGCGAAGGGGCCACTCTTGACTTGGATATTCTCTCCAACTTGGAAATCGACCTCAATCTTCGGCTTGGCTTCCTTGCTAAGCTTGCTCATGATCTCTTCTACCTCTTTAGGCGTAAGAGGGATTGGGTGATTACCCGACCCAACAAAACCCGTTACTCCGGGGGTATGACGCACTACATACCAAGACTGATCCTCGAGTATCATTTCTACAAGCACATAGCTCGGAAATAATTTTCTCTTGACCCGCTTTGTTTTACCATCTTTGATATAGACTTTTTCTTCGATGGGAACGAGGACACGGAAGATTCTGTCTTCCATACCCATAGTTGCGATCCTCTGCTCGAGGTTCGCCATGACCTTATTCTCATAACCAGAATAGGTCTGAACTATGTACCATCTGCGTTCCTGTGTGTTCCCAAATAATTCGCTCATGATTAAAAGAGGGCCGCCGCCCCCTTCACCTCCAGGTTACAATCAAGACTCGAAAGCTCTAAATGTTCCAGGCTATCGGACAATCTTGGAGAAAATTCCAGTAAGAAGCAAATCTACCAGCCCGAGATAAACTGAAACCATGAAAGTTACCACTATGACCACAAGCGTTGAATACCACATCTGCTGTTTAGTTGGCCACGTGACTTTTCTCAGTTCAGCTCTTGATTCTCGGATATAGTCGAGGACTTTTTCCATCACCCCGACCTCCTCATTTTTCGACTTTAATATTTTTGTAACTTTAAATAAAAACCAGAAAAAACAAAATGGCAGGCCTGGAAGGATTCGAACCCTCAACCCCCGCATTTGGAGTGCGGTGCTCTAACCAGTTCGAGCTACAGACCTGCGTGCGGAGGCTATTTTACCTTACTTAGACTCCTTATGCAAGGTGTGTTTGTCACAGAACTTGCAGTATTTCTTTTTTTCAAGTTTTTTTGTAGCTTTTTTCTTGTTTACTGTTGTCACATAATTGCGCCGCTTGCACTCTGTACACTGAAGACCGACGATATCCGCCATTATCTTTTCACTCCATACAAAAAAAATTTTAACGGGCAGCTGGGTACAGCCGCCCTGGGTTACAACTTTTAGGCTATTATCTCAGTAACGACGCCGGCGCCAACAGTACGGCCACCTTCGCGTACTGCGAAACGAAGCCCGGGCTGCATAGCGATCGGTACTATAAGATCTACTTCAAAGGTACTGTTGTCCCCCGGCATTACCATTTCTATGCCTTCTTCCAACTTGATGTCTCCGGTTACGTCCGTGGTGCGGAAGTAGAACTGAGGCTTGTAACCTGAGAAGAACGGTGTGTGACGGCCGCCCTCTTCTTTCTTAAGTACATAGACTTCGCCCTTAAAGTGCTTGTGAGGCTTGATGCTTCCGGGCTTAGCCAGTACCTGACCGCGCTCAACATCGTCTTTGCCCACACCGCGAAGGAGTACTCCTACGTTGTCTCCTGCTTCAGCATCATCAAGTATTTTGCGGAACATTTCAAGGCTGGTAGCAACTGTCTTGTGGGTGTCTTTCATGCCTACGATTTCTACTTCTTCGCCTGGCTTGATTATC
>JAAYEY010000038.1 GCA_012728505.1 Synergistaceae bacterium
CCGAGGCCGCCCCTTATGTGGCCAACAAAAACGTCAACCAAATCTATAAGCTTCTCGGCGATACGTCCCCTCTCCATGATGCCTCCCGCCAGAATAAACATAGCGATGGCTATCAGAGAGACAGAGTTCATCTGGGTGTATCCATAGGGCAAAAGCTGGCTTGCCTGATATCCGACCTGGTCAACTCCTCCGAAGAATATTAGCCAGGCACACGATGCCATGAAGCTTACCGGGACCGGGACGCCGATTACCAAAGTTACCATAAGTATCACAAGTGCAATATAAATCATTCTGATTTACCTCCCGCAGCTAGAGCTTTGCTGGATCTTATCAAGTCCCAGGTAAAATAGTAGGACATGAAAACCAAGCCTATAAATATCGGAAGGTAACCTGTCCATAGAGGTATTCTCCATGCAACAGTCTTTGGTATCGCCACCCCTGTACCGAGGGGGCCCTTTAATCCAAAGTAGAAGAAATCCCATCCGTACCATGTGAAAAGAAGGGTAACACCAAGGGTTATGGTATCTCTGACAACTAGAAGCAGTCGTTTTATGAACCCGGGGTGGACATAGGACTGAACAAGGTCTGCGCAGACATGTGTTCCCGCAAAGGCACCGTATGCTGCTCCAATAAAATAGAGCCAAAAAGCAAAAATCTGTATCCACTCTTCGTAGCCGTAAAGGTCCATTTCAAGGACGTAACGCATTACAGTAGCCATACTTATTATTACCGCAAGAGCAATGGCCATAACAAAGCATATTGTTGCAAACGTCCTTGTTACAACCTTATCGAAATTGTTCGTTGTTGGTCTTATTGATGATTCCGGGACTACATATTCAATCTCTTCTTGATACTTACACTGAGCTTGAGTCATCGATGAAGCTCCTTTCAGAGAAAGAGAATCCGGGGAGGAAATTCCTCCCCCCAGGATTCTCTAGACGTTATCTGAATTAATATTAATTTTTTATTTACCGAGGTTCTTTACAAATTCCTTCATTAGTTCTTCTGTCATACCTTTTTTACCAAGTTCTGGCCAGACGCCGATGCATGCATCTTTGATGGGCTTAAGTTCGGCTTCAGTATATGTGAAGACCTTGATTCCCTTTTTTCTCATAAGATCCATATATTTGTTGTCTTCAGCCTTCGCGTTATCGATTGAAAGAAGGGTGTATTTCTTACCAACTGCGGCAAGGACTTTCTGGTCTGCAGGGGTCAGTTTCTTCCAGGATTTTTCGCTTACCATTATTGCAAGATACTCCATTGAGTAGTTGGTATGGTACCAGTACTTAAGGACGTCTCCAAGAATGGTATATGCTGCTGCGACAGGATAGCCGTCAACTGCATCGCAAACGCCGGTCTGCATAGCCTGGTAAACATCTGAGTAAGGAATTGTTACGGGGCGGTAGCCCATTGCTTTTGCGCCAAGCATGTAAACTGCCATGTTAGGAACTCTGGTAAGAACGCCTTTGTCAACCTTTGGGTTGAGGGGTTCTACGACAGGCTTCGCCGAACCGATACCGATCATACCTTCGACATAGGATCCAATCAGCCTTACACCAAGTGCCATGGATAGTTCGTTAAGTTTGTTGGGGAGCCATGCGCCAGGGACAAAAACCTTTTTCGCGTCATCGTATCCGCTGACATATCCGTTTATGTAAACGAGTTCAAGACGGGGATCAAATTCGCTGGCGATGGACATCATGGACATGTCCACTGTTCCGCGGATCATCTCTTCCATAACAAGTGAATAGTTTCCGAGCTGGCTTGCGGGATAGACTTTGACTTCAACACGGCCATTGGTCTGCTGTGCGATTTCCTTAGCCATCATATTCATGGTCTTGGTAGCCATATGGTCTGGGGGTGACTGTCCTGCGAAGCGCAGAACGATAGGAGCTGCTGTCGCCGGGCTTATTGCTACTACGAACAAAAACATTACGGCAAGGATAACTGCAAATTTCTTCATTAAAAAATCTCCCTTCGAATCTTTTTTTGGTTCATGGATAATGACTTTTTGTAGCATTTGCTGATACATGAGCTGAATAGAAACTTAATTTGAGGAGTTCTTCTTTACAGCCCTCCTTCCCTGTGTAACAGAGCGGTACTGTAATATTTTGAATTATACCAAAAATCAAAAACTGCTCTTTCGCACCATTTGTGCTATCTGTTGCAAAGCAGTGGAATCACTATATCAAATTACATCAAAGATTCATTTTAGTCAACGTCATCCACGGAATTCTGAATATACTTAACATTCTCGTGACAACATTTTAACCGCGTGTTTTTAATGAGAAAAGGCTACTTAAAAAAGTTTATTTTTGTTTTTGCTGATTATTGTTCATGTTCTGACATTATCAGGCTTCTTCCAATCTGAATGTTTTACGAAAAAAGAACCGAGCCAATTATTCCGTATACGAGAAGAAGCACAGGAGGATATTTTTTCAAAAATTTGGAAGATCGTAATAAAAATATCCCTGTGAACAACATCAATATGGCAATAATACCGTTTCTTACCGTAGCAGTAAGAGGTGAAACAAGTGAAAGCGAGAGAAGACCGGCTACTATAGGTCGAAGCAGTTCCTTAAATTTTTTACTTCTTTCCTCATCTACCCTCTTCAATATAAATAGGGCAACACATAGAATTGAAATCGGTACAGCTACTATGGCAAAAGTGGATACTAATGAACCGAGGACCCCGGCCTGCTGAAATCCCACAAAGGTTGCGGCATTGACAGCTATTGGGCCCGGGGTAACCTGAGAAAGGGCGAGCACCTGATTGAACTGAGACGGTGTGAGCCATCCCGTTGTCTTCACAAGCTGGTATTCTATGAGCGGTAGGGTAGAAAGTCCTCCACCAAAGGCACCTACCGCCACTTGAGAAAATGCCCATGCCAGTTCTAAAAGAACTTTCATTTTCTAACCATCCTCTCCCTCAATACCTGTACAGAGAAAGCAGCAAGCATCGACAAAAGCGGATGGAAACCAAAGAGACCTATCAGTGCTACGACCAGCAAAAATGGAATGAGGTTCCACCAATTGCAAGAGAGCGTAGCTCTGGCATTCTCAAACACTACCAAGGTGATGATAGCTCCTGTGCCGGCCAAGATCCCTTTAAAAAACCCCTGGACCGCTGGGACATCAGAATATTTAAGAATGACAGGGGAGAGCAGTAGAATTATGATGAAGGGTGGGAGAATGCACCCAGCGACAGCAGAGATACTTCCCTTGATTCCTCTGTAGTGTTTTCCCAGAAGCCACGCGATAGACACAGCCATCGGACCCGGTATTGAAGCTGCAAGGCTTACCATGTCTGTGTACTCGCACTGTGATATGTCCCCCCGTTTGTCTATTTCCAGCTTTACCATGCTGAAAATGACCAGTCCACCTCCGAACGTCACGGCGCTGATACGAAAGAAAAAAATAAAGAGCTGGAATATTGTCATAAAAGTCCTCTCGTCCAACAAAATAA
>JAAYEY010000257.1 GCA_012728505.1 Synergistaceae bacterium
AGTCCCAAACGAACCTTGCCCTTTATTGGGAAAGCTATGAACGCGGCTACGAGAATCACGATCAGAATCAGACTCAGCCGCCATTTGTCTTTTTTTATCATAGAAAAAGCGCCTCCTTGCAAAGAAAACGGAGTGGACATCTTAGATGTCCTCTCCGTATAAACACACCACTTACTTCAATTGAGACTAAAATCTAGGCCTCTTCCTTAACTGTATCTTCTGCTGCTTCAACTTCTACAACTTCAGCTTCATTTACAAACTCTTCAGCTGTATCGGTCGGTGCATCAGTCTTTTTGAGCTTCTTTTTTTTCGGTTTTGAGTCCATTCCGCCGTCTGTTTTTTTCATAGAGACAGAGCTCTTAAGTATCCTTGCCTTAATTCCCTCGTCAAGTTCAATAATATAGCTGTCATCAAGAATTTCTCTTACTATTCCAAAGAAACCGCCTGCTGTTATTATTGTCGAATTTCTGCTTATGCTTGCAAGCATTTCCTCATGCGCCTTCTGTTTTTTCTTCTGCGGACGAATGATCATAAAATAAAAAATTGCCGCAAACATCCCTAAAGGAAGCATCATGCCTACAAGTCCGCCTTGCTGACCAAACAAATTAATTCCCCCTCATTTTATGGTTTATTTTTATAAGACCGTATCTTTTTATTTCGGTCAAAAGTAACGCTGGCTATTTTAACATGACTTAAGCTCTTTGTGTAATAAAATAAAAGCTAGCTCTTCTTTTCTCTCTCTTTAAGGAAAAAGAGAAGCTTTTCCAGCTCAACAAATATGTCCACCCTGTAAAAAAGCATCCTCTCAGGGACAACCACCGTTGCGGGAGTAAATGCAAGGATCCCCTTAAGAGATGGAGACTGAACTGCTTTATCGACACAGCTCTGAGCAACTGAAGCAGGAACAGCAAGTATGAGCACCTCAATATCTCGTTCCTCCATAACCCTAGCTATTTCATCTACATGCCAGCAGTGGACTCCCATTATCTTCTTCCCGACTTTTTCAGGGTCTACGTCAAAAAGAGCGTCTACTTCAAATTTATAGCTCTGAAATGACGCATGTCCCATAAGGGCTGTACCTAGGTTACCAACACCTGCGAGTGCTACTTTCCAAACCTTAGGAGAAGAGAGTATATTCTCTATATGCAGGCAGAGGCGATTAACATGATAGCCGACACCTCTTTTACCTATTTCACCAAAATATGAGAGATCCTTGCGCACCTGGCTTGCTTTTATTCCCAGAATCTCACCTATTTGAAGAGACGATACTACCTTACGTTCTTCTTCCTTCATCTGGATAAGCAACCGATAATACTGTATAAGTCTTTCGACAGTCGGTTCTGCCACCTTCATACAATGCACCCCCTGGATATTTACCGATCGAAACAATTTATAAAGATATCAAACTATCAACCGTTTTTAAGGGTTAATTGGTCGCCTTTTTACGCTTGATCACAGAATGTGGGCAAACGTTGAAGATCCTTATATAACAGTCTTTTTATAATGCCAACTCGACCCTGATAATGTTGTTTACCAGGGACGTTCTTCCCTATCGACTTTTTTATCTTCAAGCAACTCGTATGCAACTATTTTCTTTTTAATTTGTGCCTCATCAGATATCAGTACTTTGACAGAAACTACCCTACTTGGGTAAGCGACCTCAATGATATCTCCGACCTTCACTTCGGCAGCCGATTTGCAGTTTTTTTTGTTGATTCTGACAGCACCAATCTCTATCATATCCTGTGCAAGCGTCCTACGTTTTATAAGCCTCGTAAGCTTAAGAAATTTGTCCAGTCTCAAGAAACGATCACCATCCCAATAGGCCCCAGAAAGTATAATCCATATCAACCCTTTGTGCAATAATTATCAAACTTTTCACTTTTTATAATTATTAGCACTATGGCTTTAATAATGACATTACAACTTGTCTATATTAAATTTTATTTAAAGAATGGATCCGTGCACTTGATATAGAGTATTTCGTTTTTTAACTGACGTCCGTTTACTCTATTCAAGGAAATCCTTTAGTTTTTTGCTCCTGCTAGGGTGACGTAGTTTTCTTAGAGCTTTGGCCTCTATTTGACGAATCCTTTCTCGCGTAACTCCGAAACGTCTACCCACCTCTTCCAAAGTGTGTGCATGGCCGTCTTCAAGACCAAATCTAAGCCTCAAGACTTCACATTCACGTTCAGTCAGGTCGTCAAGCATTTCATCAAGTTGTTCTCTAAGTATTTGGCTTGCTGCAGCCTCTTCAGGGCTTGGAAGATCTTTATCCTCAAGGAAATCTCCAAGCTGGCTGTCTTCTTCTTCACCTATAGGAGTTTCAAGCGAAACAGGTTCTTGAGCTATCCTCTGTATCTCTTCTACCCTATCTGAAGCTATCTCCATCTCGGCCGCTATTTCCTCGGCAGCTGGTTCTCTTCCCAATCTTTGGACAAGTTGCCTTGATACTCTTATCAGCTTGTTAATTGTCTCAACCATGTGGACAGGTATACGTATAGTTCTTGCTTGGTCTGCTATTGCTCTCGTTATAGCCTGTCTTATCCACCAGGTAGCATATGTGCTGAACTTATATCCCTTACGGTAATCAAACTTCTCTACTGCTCTTATAAGACCAAGGTTCCCCTCTTGGATAAGATCCAAGAAAAGCATTCCTCTGCCTATGTATTTCTTTGCAATGCTTACGACAAGTCTGAGGTTTGCTTCAACGAGCTGATCCTTAGACGTCATGTATCCTGCCTCGACTCCCTTTGCAAGCGAGACTTCATCTGCTGATGTAAGGAGAGGAATTTTTCCAATCTCACGAAGGTACATTCTGACTGGGTCAGAGAGAGGAAGGTCTTCCAGAGCACCCATCTCTTCGTTGTGTACGTTCGTAGGTTGCAGATGTTCACCCTCTGATGGATCGACTTTTTTCTTCGGTTCGTCTACCACATCCACTCCAAGCTCCATCAGATTCATATACAGACTGTCAAGAATATCGGGCGTTATGAGGTCTTTGGGCATGTGTTTCTCAATATCTTCATAGGTTACAAAGCCCTTCTCCCTTCCTTCGTGGAGAAGGTCCCTCACGTTGTCTATATAGGCAGTATAATCTGCAGGGTCGACCTCTTCGTCGCCCCCATTTTTTACAGCTTCAATTTCAGCGATCTCTTCATCTTCAGAAGCGGACTTAGAATCATCCTCCAAATCAATGTCCTCAGGAGTTTCAAGTAATTCATCCTCTATTACTGAAGAATCACATATATCGGCACTTTCAGGATCTGAAAGATCGTTCAGGTCAGTCGAGCTATCCCCGTTTATTTTCTCCTCATTTTCATCAATGAGTTTCGGTGCTTTTTTAGATGCAACGATTTTTACAGCAGTTGCCTTTTTGGTCGGCTCTGTTTTTTTAGTTGGTTCTGCCTTTTTGGTTGTCTCAGTCTTTTTAGAAGCAACAGTTTTTACAACATCTGTTTTTTTAGTTGTTTCTGCCTTTTTGGCCGGCTCAGTCTTTTTAGATACAGTTGGTTCAGACTTTTTCGTCAGTTCAGTTTTTTCAGTCGGTTCGGTTTCTTTAATCGGTTCTGTCTTTTTCATGCCCCGAATTTACCTCCTTTTAGAATTCTTGTCAGCTTTAGATGTTCCTCGAATTCAGACTCTGTAGCTATACCTTTTTTAAGCTTAATATTGAGAGATTCAGCTCTTTCTTCGATACACCTTCTCCTAATTGTTTCCGCGATAATGTCCGCCTTGTCGGCATCGATACCCTCTCTCGCAATTATTCCGTTGCCCTTGGCGATTAATTCGAATGATTTTATCTCTCCAAGCTGCCTCCATCGTTCTTCAAGCTGCTGAGGCGTCTCTCCCGACAAAAGCGCAGATACTATATTCTGCAGTATTTCATCTTTTACAAAAGGAACCACGTATTCAGGGGAGAACCTAGATCTAAGTTCGTCGTTCCCCCACAGCATGCTGCAAAACATACATTCCAGATCGTCGGCGTTACTACAGGAGTTTCCTTCGGATTCAATTTCGAAATTAACAAAATCATCCTCCGGCAGTCTCTTAGATCTGGCATCACGAATGTCTAGACGACTTGTTTCTATCTCTCTCTTCAGCTCATGGGGAAATACACCCATTTGCTGCGATATCTTTTCAATATGCGGAGCAACATCGAATGTAGATAGCGAGGCCAATCCTATAAACAAATCGTTCCGAGCAGCAAGAGATTTTTCCGGTATCTCCATATCAGCCTTTCTGAGCATGGCATGATATAGGGGTAGCGGCATAGCATTATCTATTGCTTTTGCAAATGATTGTGGACCATTACTTTGCAAAAGGACATCATCCGGATCTTTGGCTTCTGTCAGTATGACTATTTTAACTGAAACTCCCTGTTTCTGTAGCGTATACATACCCCTAAGCGCAGCTTCCTGCCCTGCGCTGTCAGAATCATAACAGATATAGCAAAGACCTGCCATTCTTTTGATCAAAATAGCCTGGTCTTCTGTCAACGATGTTCCCAGCGAAGCCACTGTATTCGTATATCCTGCAAGATGGCACCTTATCGCATCCATGTAACCTTCAACCAGAATAGCGTGTCCTTTTTCCCTTATCTGCATCTTCGCTTTGTTCATTAGGTAGAGGTTGTTTCGTTTGTTAAAAAGCGTGCTTTCCGGACTGTTTAAATATTTTGCGCCCTCGCCATCCAGTATCCGCCCACCAAACCCAATAACGCGGTCTGTTGCACTGTAAATAGGGAATATAACCCGACCGCGAAACCTGTCATATGTATTCTTCGTCCCTTGCGCCGCAAGACCGCTCTCAACTATCTGTTCTTCTGTAAAACCTAGATCACGGAGATGCCTGAAAAGCGAATCCCATGAGGAAGGAGCCCAGCCGAGTTCGAACCTTATCATGTCATCTTTTGTTATATTCCGTCTTGCAAAATAGGCTCTAGCCGCTTCTCCTGATTTATCATGAAGCGACCGAGTGAAGAAGTCTAGAGCATGCTTCATAATGCCTGTCTTTAATAAAGCCCTGGGACCATCCTTGGAAAACCCCTGAAGCTTTACACCTGCTCTTTCCGCAAGTCTTTCCAAGGCTTCTTTGAAATCTAAGTTTTCAATTTCCATTATAAATGTGTATATATCCCCACCCTTGCCACAGCCAAAACAGTGAAATGTCTGCCTTTCAGGTGAGACGCTAAAGGAGGGAGTTTTTTCATTGTGGAAAGGGCATTTACCCCAGTAGGTCTGGCCGCTTTTCCGCAGGACGACATAATCACCTATAACCTCGGCAATATCAAGCCTTGATTTGATTTCTCTGACATCATCGCTGGCCATGGCTCACCTCCGGTAAAAAAGAAAATCAGAGGGAGAGTAAAACTCTCCCTCTAAACGATAATAAAATGTTTAGGAAAAAAAGTTTAAACTACGTTGATTACACGAGCAACGGAGCCAAAACTGTGGCAACGACTGACATTAACTTTATTAGGATATTCAAACTGGGGCCCGCTGTGTCCTTAAATGGGTCGCCAACTGTATCTCCCACTACTGCTGCCGCATGAGGCGCCGTTCCTTTACCGCCGTGATGCCCTGCTTCAATGTACTTCTTAGCGTTGTCCCATGCTCCACCAGCATTTGACATAAAGATAGCCATCATTACACCTGTAACGATAGATCCTCCGAGAAGACCTCCGAGGGCTTCGGCGCCAAGTACGTATCCAACGGCTACTGGTACAAGCACCGCCATAAGACCGGGAAGTATCATCTCGTGAAGAGCTGCAACTGTTGAAATATCTATGCATCGCTCGTACTCGGGACGACCAGTTCCTTCCATAATCCCGGGAATCTCTCTAAATTGTCTGCGAACCTCTTCAATCATCTTTTCAGCAGCTCTGGTAACAGCCTGGATTGAAAGCGCGCTAAATACGAAAGGAAGCAGACCTCCAATAAAGAGTCCGACCATTACCTTCGGATCTTTAAGGTCTATTGCGGCAAGATTTGTAGCTTGAGCGTAAGCAACGAAAAGAGCGAGCGCGGTCAAAGCAGCAGAACCGATGGCAAGACCTTTGCCCACCGCAGCAGTGGTGTTTCCTACTGCATCGAGTCTGTCTGTAATCTGGCGCACCTCTTCAGGAAGATTTGCCATTTCAGCTATTCCACCTGCATTGTCAGCTATTGGTCCATATGCGTCTACTGAAAGCGCCATACCTGTGATAGAAAGCATGCCTACAGCAGCACATGCTATTCCGTAAAGTCCTCCAAACCTGACTCCGGCGAGAATAGCTATGCAAACAAGAATAACTGGTATCGCAGTTGATTTCATACCTATTCCGAGACCTGCAAGGATATTCGTAGCGGCTCCTGTCTCAGAAGCTGCCGCAATCTCCTTAACGCTTGAATATGCATCTGATGTGTAATATTCTGTCGCTGCTCCGATAAGCATCCCAGATACAACTCCTGATACTACTGCGTAAAAAAGTGTAAGTTCTCCTGCGAATACCCAGCGTGTAATGAAGAATGTGCCGACTATCATAAAGATTCCGGTTGAACCAAGTCCATACCGAAGAGCCTTTGATGGATCTCCACCCTCTTTGACTTTAACGAAGAAGGTTCCAAGTATCGAGGCTACAATGCCAACAGCCGCAATAAGAAGTGGATACATCACACCGGCAAGACCAGCTACGAGCACTCCGATTACCATTGCAGCTATGACCGAGTTTACATATGATTCAAAGAGGTCTGCACCCATACCTGCTATATCTCCGACGTTGTCGCCAACATTGTCAGCTATGACTGCGGGGTTTCGGGGGTCATCTTCCGGAATTCCTGCTTCTACCTTACCAACAAGGTCAGCTCCTACGTCAGCAGCCTTGGTAAAAATACCTCCACCAACACGTGCAAAAAGTGCGATTAAACTGGCTCCGAAACCGAAGGACGTGATTGTGCTGGGATCTCCAAAGATAACAAACATACCAACAACGCCCAGAAGCCCTACTCCAACGACAGTCATCCCCATTACACTTCCACCGGTAAAGGCTATGGCAAGTGCTCCGTTCATGCCTTTCATCGCTGCAAAAGCTGTTTTCCCATTCGCCTTTGTCGCCACTTTCATCCCTACGTATCCCGTTAAACCGCTGCAGAGCGCTCCTGATACAAAGCAAATCGCACTGGGAACACCTATTTTCCACGCGAGAAGAGCTGCAACTATTATGACAAAAGGAGCAAGGGCTTTGTACTCTCTGTAGAGAAAGGTCATAGCACCGCTCTGAATAATGCCGGAAAGCTCATTTATCCTATCATGATCAACTTTGAATGCATTGATTTTACTAGAAGCATAGGCTGCGTAAAGAAGTGCAACAACAGCTATACCTCCTATGACACCTAAAATTTGCAAAATTTCCATTGGAAAAGCTACCCCCTTGAAGGTTGTGTTTTTTATCAGCTTTTAGCTGACCCAATTTGTCATTATATCTACTTTCAATTTAACTTACAACCTTTAAAAAAACTTTGTTCCTTTTTTAACCTTTTCTTATCGTTTTAAATCTCGTTGATTTAGATTTTAGCCATGGCATAAATAATG
>JAAYEY010000039.1 GCA_012728505.1 Synergistaceae bacterium
ACCAAATATAAATATTCCAGCCAGGAGGAGATTCCTATGGATGTAAATAGTAAGTCATACCAAGAGTTGTTGAAGAAAAGGCCTCTCAATGTTCAGGCACGCTTTGGCAATGAGGCAATGGGCCTTGTAAGCGGAAGAGATATAGTTGCTGCTGCAAAAGAAGTTGATTCTATTGTTCTTGCGGCCAATGCCAGACATCCTCTGGTAATAAAGGCTGTTTTGCAGGCCGCGAAAAAGAAGAATGCGGCTGTTTTGATTGAACTTGCGAAATCAGAATCGACTTATTGCGGCTCTAATTACGAAAACATCCCTGACTACGCCCTCAAATATTCAACAGAGATGGGACATGGTGCTGTATTCGGCCTCCATGTAGACCACTATGCCATAAAGAGCCAAGAGGATGTTCTTAAAGGAGTAGGGCATCTTTCAAGTATACTTGTAAACGGTTTTACTTCTGTAGCAATAGACGCTTCCCACCTCGATGACTATGATAACTTTGTAGCGACTAGGTCTCTTGGCGGGTGGTTGCCGTCTGAATTGGGGCTTGAAGTTGAAGTTGGAGAAATAAAAGGCCCAGGAGAGCTTTCAACCGTCGAAGAGGCTGCCTATTTTATCGGAGGTCTCAACGCTTGGGGAATATTCCCAGACTATCTTGCGATCTCAAACGGAAGCCTTCACGGAACATATGACCCTACAGTCGGTCAGATGGAAGGAATTGACCTCAAGAGGACGAGAGAAATCGCAGACGTCATAGATCCTTACGGTGTCACAATAGCACAGCACGGCATATCAGGAACACCTTTGGACAAAGTTTCAACCTTCAGAAAATATGGTATCAGAAAGGGTAATGTTGCCACCCTTTTCCAGAACGTATACTTCGGCATAAAAATGGATCCCGAAACGGGAAATGCAATAACAGAAGGCGGAACCTATACAAAAGAAGCTGATAGAGGTATCTCTACGAAGCTCTGGAACGAAATGGTAGCTGCCGCTGACGGTAAGGGCATGAGCCGGAAGAGCGGAGACTATAAAAAGTTGAACCTTCCCTTCCGCGATAGAATCTTCGCCGAGCCCCAGCCCATTATTGACAGAATAGTTGATGAGATGCAGCACTGGGCAGAAAGGTTCATCGTTGCATTTGGCGCAGAAGGAAGCGCGGATGCAGTGGCAGAAGTTATGTCAAAACGTCCGGATCACAACGCCTCACCAGACCGTAAAGTAATGGGAAACAGGGCGGACTACACAGCAAAAAACGCCCCCGGCAAGTACGGTAGAGACGGAAAGAATTACGACGACTAAGAAAATTAAATAAAAGTAAAACTAAATAATAAGCTGAGGCGGGGATTCTTTATCCCCGCCTCAGCTTATTATTACATCCATCTGTCTAGGTTTGAGAGGAAAAGTTTATGTATGTGTTGTGAAACAGGACCGGGGTGGCCGTTTCCTATCGTCTGATCTCCGACCTTTATTATAGGTAGTATCTCTTTGACTGAGCCCGAAATGAAGGCTTCATCTGCACTAGAAAGCTCGCTCTCAAGAGGGCATCTTTCTTCGACAACGAAGTTGTTTTCTTTCAGTAGGGTTATTAGTATTTCTCTTGTTATGCCCCTAAGCACCTTTCCAACAGGTGCAGTTATTATTTTGCCATCTTTGCACAAAAAGAAACTGCTTGTAGAAGATTCTGTTATCTCTCCGTTCACAATGTAAAGAGCTTCGAATTCGTTTGGCTTGGCTCCTCTCATTGTCATGTAGCCTGCAAGGTAGTTGGTGCTCTTTGTCTCAGGAAAAGGCCTCTCCTTATATATCGGCTTTAAGGCGACCCCGTTTCTGAGCTCTTCGGAAGTTAGTACGTGTGCTTCTTCAAAAATTACAAAAAAATCAGGTTCGGGAAAGTGACCATGGTCATTTATGCATCCGCCTGTTATGTAAGCTTTTACTACCATGTCTCCGTCGGGCGCAGAATCATGGTTCACGCCTTTTTTGATGATATCAGGAAGTTCATTGATAATCTTCTCTGCTTCCATTCCGCATCTTTTAGCACTCTCGCTAAGACGTTCGATATGCTCCTTGAGTGCGAATATATTTTTACCATATGTCCTTATCGAATCAAAGACACCGACACCACGCTGGATAGCTAAATCTGTCACTGGAATACGACATTCTTCTAATGGCATGAACGTTCCTCTGTAGAAACAAATAGACATTTGAATCAATCCTTTCATTACATGTATCCTTTAAAACTTCTAACGTAGGAACATTATCACTCAAAGAAATAAATTGCAATCGAAAATAGTGAGGATAATGATTCTGGAAGTAGTTCCACTAAGTATTTATGCTGATTGAACAAAAAAGAAAAAAGTATAACATGACAGTTATCGTATTAAGGTGTCTTAATACCTTAATTGTCAAGTAGGTGGAAAAAAATGTCAAAAGTAGCGGGTTTTAGCGAAGCAACATATATAGGGCTTCATGCAATGGTACTGATAGCCCAGAAAAAAGGTGAAAAAATTTCGATAAAGTATATGGCTGAGACAATGTCCGTATCTGAGGCTCATCTTGCTAAGGTAATCCTTAGACTTGCACATACCAATCTAATAAGTACAGCAAGGGGCCCGGGAGGCGGAGCAGTTCTAGCAAAAACACCTGAAGAGATAAGCTTTCTTGATATTGTGGAGGCAATTGAGGGCCCGCTGGAAAACTCAAAATGTGTCTTCGGCAAAAATAAATGCTCTAATGTGGGATGTATATTTGATGATTTCCTAGTAAAAATGACAAAAGAAGCCAAAGAATGGCTTAAATCTAAAACACTTGCGGAATTTTAAAATAATTAATCTGGAGGAGGGTAATAATGAGAAAAATAATCAAAATCGATGAAGAAAAATGCGATGGGTGTGGAATATGTGCAGATGCATGTCACGAAGGGGCCATTGTGATAGAGAACGGTAAAGCAAAACTCGTAAGCGACAGTTATTGTGACGGTCTTGGCGATTGCATAGGAGAGTGCCCTCGTGGAGCGATATCTTTTGAGACCAGGAAGGCAGCTGCCTATGATGAAGTAGCAGTAAAGGCAAGAATAGCGGCTCGTAAGAAAGAGCCCTGTAGCGGAGATACTCTAGCCTGCGGATGTCCGGGAACGATGGCTAAAGAGCTTAAATCCGTTAAGCCTGTACAGAAAGAAGAAAAAACATCGTGCAGTCAAGAATCGGAGCTTCTAAACTGGCCGGTCCAGCTTTCGCTTGTCCCAGAACAAGCCCCTTACCTTCAAGACGCAAAGCTACTTATTGCTGCCGACTGCACAGCTTTTGCATGCCCCAATTTCCATAAGGATCTGCTTCCTGGAAAAGTATGTCTTGTAGGATGCCCGAAACTTGACGAGGTAGAGCCTTATATAGAAAAACTTTCACAGATAATCAAGCTTAACGGAATTAAGGAGATAGACGTGGCATATATGGAAGTTCCCTGTTGCGGAGGCCTTGTGAAACTTGTCGATACAGCAGTAAAGAGGTCAGGTGCCGCTGTAACCTTGAAGCTTATAAAAATTTCTCTCACGGGTAAATTTCTTGAGATAAGGCAGATATTCCCAAATTAAAAAATTGTTCTAGAGTGTAGTGATATCTAATGAAAAATGGTGTGCAATATTTATTCAGACGGACATAAATAAACAACTGACCCGCCTCAGGCGGGTCAGTTGTTTATTCTCTTTTTATATACTTTAGGGAATTATGTCTCTCAGCGTGCGATTGCTTTTGATACAATCTCTCTGGCTTCTTCGTTTATCGCGTCAAGGTGTTCCTGGCTCTTGAGGCTCTCTGCATAAATTTTATAAATATCTTCAGTACCGGAAGGTCTGGCTGCGAACCAACCATTTTCAGTGGTAACTTTGAGACCGTCGATCGGAGCGTTATTTCCCGGAGCAGTTGTCATCTTGGCAATTATTTTTTCTCCTGCTAGGATCTCCGTGGTCACATTTGAATGAGAAAGTTTTTTAAGTTTACTTTTTTCCTCAGAAGAGGCAGGTGCATCCATACGTGAATAATAAGGCTGACCGAAAGTTCCCTTCAATCGGTCATAATGCTCTGACGGATCTTTGCCTGTGACAGCTGTGATCTCCGCTGCAAGCAGACTCATTATGAA
>JAAYEY010000040.1 GCA_012728505.1 Synergistaceae bacterium
AGGGGGAGTCGATTGGGAATCAATGGGTAATCAATTGGTATGAATCGGTCAAAAGATTGTAAAGGGCGAAGGTCCGCCCCTCTTGTCTCCCCGGTATGCATTTGAGCCGGGGTCCAGGTCTTTTTTCTGATTATAACTCAGATGCAAATAACACCCCCTTCCCGCTCAACTTCATACGGGAAAGACGGGGAGACGATTGAAAGGGCATTGAATTACAATGTTTTTAAAACAACCGCTTCACTACGGCTTCACGCAACACGTCACACGTTGCAGCTTCACGCCAGATGTTCCACCTGGCAGCTTCACGCGGCATTTTTCCGCCGCAGCACTTATTAACAACAGGTGAGAAAATTAAATTATCTGTTAAATAAAAAATTAAGAATTAATAAGTTGGTGGGGGTGTTTTGTTATGAAGATAAGCGAATTGCTTGCAAGACTCGAAAAAATAGGCTTAGACTGTAAGCTGTTTTTGCCGAATGATTGTACTTCAGAAGGGGACCCCGAAATTACTCAGCTAGTATCGGACAGCAGAAAGGCTCTTCCAGGGTCCATATTTGCATGTGTTAAAGGCGACCATACCGACGGACATGATTATGCTGAAAAAGCCTTTGAATCAGGAACATCAGCTCTTCTATGTGAACGAAAGTTGGATCTGAAGGTCCCTCAAATTATTTCTAAAAATATCAGACGCAATATGGGTGTAGTAGCATCAATTCTATATGGTGAACCAATAAAAAAATTGACGATGATAGCTCTTACAGGCACTAACGGAAAGACCACTTCTACCTTCATGATTAAATCAATTCTAGAACACGCTGGTATCAAAACAGGTCTTCTTGGAACAATATACTATGATGACGGAGATTCTTTTACAGAGGCTGAACACACAACGCCGGAAGGTTCTGACCTTCAGTATTGGCTGAGCAGGATGGTCAAAAATGGCTGTAAGGTATGTGTAATGGAAACCTCATCTCATGCCATCTTTCAAGGACGCATAGATGGAGTTCTTTTCGACAGAGGCGGATTTACAAATCTTTCGGTTGACCATCTTGATTTCCACAAAGATATGGAGTCATATTTCTCTGCTAAAAAAATACTTTTTGAGAAATATATGCGCAATAACTGGTTCGTTGCAATCAACGTTGACGACAGCTATGGATTGCGTCTTTTTAATGACCTTGGAGATAAGGCGATAAGTTATGGAACAAAAGATAAGTCTTCAAGGTTTTTCGCTGAAATCAAAGGTACATCGATAGAAGGAATGGACGTAGAAATACTCACTCCCGATTCAAATATTCCTATAGCAACAAGGCTTCCTCTACTTGGCGAATACAATATCCTGAATGCACTCCAGGCACTCTCGATATGTTGGTCCCTTGGTGTTAATGACAAAGTCGCCATTGAAGGGCTCCTTGAGATGAAACAGGTTCCGGGAAGGCTTGAACGATATCTTATTTCCGGATCCGGGACATGCGTAATAGATTTTGCTCATAGTCCCGACAGCCTTGAAAAGGTACTGACGAACCTGAGAAGTGTTTGTAAAGGTAAGCTTTTTACGGTTTTCGGAGCTGGAGGAGATAGGGATAAGACCAAGCGCCCTATAATGGGAGCAATTGCCGCAAGGCTTTCGGATGAAATCATAATAACTTCGGATAATCCAAGAAGCGAAGATCCGGATGTTATCATTTCTGAAATTGAAAAAGGAGTTAAGGAATATACGACGAAGTGCAAATGCATTAGTGATAGGAAATCGGCAATTTTTGAAGGATTAAAAAAAGTAGGTCCTGAAGATATTCTTCTCATAGCGGGCAAGGGACCTGAACCTTACCAGATACTTAAAAATGGGCCAATACCATTTTTAGACAAAAATATAATGTTTGAATGGTGTAAAGAGAACGGTAAAGAGGTGATCTGATGTCATTTATCGGAGCTTCAGACGCAGCAAAATGGTCAGATGGCAAGCTGTACGGTCCGGATATACGGTTATGCCGTTCGTGGAAAAACGACAGCAGAGATGTCGGCCCCGGAGATGCCTTTGTAGCATTAAAAGGGGAAGAGACTGATGGACACCTTTTTGTTCATAAAGCGATAGAGAGAGGCGCTAAATTCCTGTTGATAAATTCTTCTAGGTTTGAGGAACTATCCTTAAATGCTCCAGAATATGGAGGAATAACAGTCATTACTGTTACGGAGACAGAAAGCGCACTTGCAAAAATAGCAGCGGAATACCTTAAGTTTTATGCACCGGAGATGATAGGAATTACTGGAAGTGTTGGTAAGACGACCACTAGGGAGCTCACTCTGAATCTTTTACAGTCAGCAAAAAAAGTTCACAGCGCAATACGCAGTTTTAACACCGTAATAGGATGCAGTCTGACAATTCTTGCTATGCCAGAAGATACAGAGATACTTATACTCGAGTTTGGCACGAACCATTTCGGGGAAATAAGAGAGATGGTAGATCTTTTTCCACCAGAAACAGCCGTTATAACAGAAGTTGCTCCGGCTCATTTGGAAGGTTTTGGTACAATTGAGGGAGTCCTGAAAGCAAAAATGGAGATATGTGAATCAAGGAAATTGAAAACAATAATTTTTAACTACGACAATAAGCTTCTTAGGAATGAATTGTCCTATAAATTTAATAACATTCAAAAAATAGGCGTTGGAAAAGAGTCAGGTTCTGATCTCAGGATTATTGATTCCGATCTCTCACTTAGTGGTGAGGGGGCCACGTTGGTTTCAGAATATGATTTTAATGGTACGAAGTTTAAACTGAAAACGAATCTATTCGGTCTGCAACACGCATTCAATGTTGGTTATGCTTTTCTGGCTGCAGACCTTTTTGGTGTAGGTCAAGATAACATAGAGAAAAATCTTTCTTTATTTTCAGCGATATCAGGTAGAGGTAGATGCAAGAAACTGCCCAGAAATCTATGGATAATAGATGAAGCCTATAACGCCAACCCAAGTTCAATGAGGGCGGCTATTGAAAATACCCTTAATGTTGCATGTAGTTCAGAATTGTCCGCGTACGCAGTGCTTGGAGGCATGAGGGAACTTGGCGCTTCTTCTCTTCACTGGCATCAAGAAATCCTCGCAATAACATCACTCTTTCAACGTATTCTTCTCTTAGGCGATGAATGGTTTGATCCCGAAATCGAGGTGCCGTGCAACGCTGAAAGATATAAGTCATTTGAAGAAATAACGCCTCTTGCAGAGAATTTTTTGAAGCCTGATTCGGTGATTCTGGTCAAAGGTTCGAACTCATACGGTCTGAAGAGATTAGTTGCGCTTGTGACGGAGGGGTGATATGTATACTGAATTTGTGATGGTCCTAATTTTCTCCTTTTTTGCTGAAGTGTTTTTTCAAGGAAAGTGGATCGATAAAATGCACAGCCTAAAAATTGAGCAGGTTGTAAAGCTCTATGGACCGTCATGGCATGAAAAAACAAAAGCTGGAACACCTACGATGGGCGGTATAATTTTTATTCCTGTCTTTCTGATTTCAATATATGCGGGATCATTTTTGAGTCCCGATGTAAACTTCAGCCTTCTTGCAAAAATTGCTCTTTATCCATTACTGGCAGCTGCAGTAGGGCTTTTGGACGACTGGCTTAAATATTCTAGAAAATCGAGTGATGGTCTGAAAAGCATGGAGAAACTGATTCTCCAGATAATAGTAACGGTACCATGGGCGGTCTGGGTTACGCCAGATTCTTTGATGCTCCTTCCTATGATTTCTATACCTAGATATTTTGGGATAGCGCTTATTACCTTTGCCGGTGTCGGACTTCAGAATGCGGTCAATGTCACAGATGGTCTTGACGGTCTCGTTGCGGGATCAGTTTTGATATCCCTATTAGGTGCACTATCCATCCTTGGAGGAGAAGCTTCGGTCCTTATTTCGATTGGTTCAGCCGCTGGTATCTGTATAGGTTTTTTATGGCATAATTCAAATCCCGCGAGTGTATTTATGGGGGATGTAGGTTCTCACTTTTTTGCAGGATTGCTTTTATCTCTCTGTGTTGTCTCAGGAGTATTTCTTTTTATTATTCCTATTTCGTTCATATTTGGATTAGAAATGATTTCCGTGGTAGTACAGATAGTTTCAATAAGAAAATTTAATAAGAAAATATTTCTTATGAGCCCTGTTCATCACCACTTTGAAATGCTGGGATGGAAAGAAACACATATAGTGGTGCGTTTTTGGATAATACACGCATTGGGAATGCTTTTACTGATACAGCTGTTGTTTTTGTTATTCTTTCTGGTATAAAATAATAGTTTGGCGTTGAGCTGAATATATTCTTTTGGGGGCATCAACATGATCAGTGAAAAATATCTGGGGAAAAAGATTTCTGTTATAGGCGCCGGTGTGAGCGGCAGATCACTGGCAGAACTTGCAAAAAAACAGGGCGCAGATGTTTTTGTCTCCGAACTTAAAACTATGAATGAAGAAACAAAAAAAGTTTTTGATTCTATGTGCATCAGTTGGGAATCAGAGGGAAATACAGAGAGGTTGCTTGAAGCGGACGAAATTATCCTAAGCTCCGGTATTTCGTCAGATATTCCTATTCTTAAAGAGGCTTCTTTGAAAGGTGTACCAATTATAAGCGAACTTGATTTCGTATATCCATTTATCTCCGGTAAAATAATTGCGATAACAGGAAGCAACGGTAAGACAACAACGGCTTCAATGACCGTATATTTCCTAGATAAATTAGGAGCAGTATCAATGACGGGCGGCAATATTGGAAATCCGGCAGCTAAAGCAGCCTTCATGAAGACAGATTTTCTCGTACTTGAACTCAGCAGTTTTCAGCTGAGCAGGCTGGAAAAATTTAAATGCGATGTTGCAGTGGTTACAAATCTTGCTCCTGATCATATCGATTGGCACGGCTCATATGAGAAATATATAGAAGCTAAGGCCAACATAATCAGATCCCTTACCTCGCAAGGGCATGCTATCTACCAAAATAGGGACTCTAAAGAGCTAAATATACCGGAAGGCATGGGGTTCCCTTTGTTTTGGCAAAAACCAGATAATAATAAAAAGGGCATCTATATGGATGGGGCAGAATCAGCAGCCTTCATGTGCATAAAAGAAGGAAAACCTCCAATAAAACTCTTTGATTTCCAAGCGGTGAAATTGCTTGGATCACATAATTTAGAAAATACAGCTATGGCATCAGCAGCAATTTTGCTTCTTGGTTTCGGACCTGTAGATCCAACCTTGATTTCAGAATACGAACCCCCTAAACACAGGTGCGCTTTTGCCGGTTCATTCAGAGGTATTACATTTGTCGATGACTCTAAGGGAACCAATGTTGCAGCTTCTGTAGCTGCAATGAGCTCGCTTAAAGGCGAGAAGGTGGTAATTTTAGGTGGCCAGGGCAAAGGGGAAGATTATGCGCCCCTTGCAGAGGCGGTCATAAAATATGCTAAGAGCGTTCTCCTCTTGGGGGCTGAAAAGGAAAAAATTGCATTGGCACTTGATGCGGCCAAATACAAGAATTATTCTGTTGCTTTGAATATGGAAGATGCTGTTGAAAAAGCATACAGAAGCGCTCTTCCGGGAGAGACTGTGCTTCTTTCTCCGGCGTGTACAAGCTGGGATATGTATCCCAACTATGGATTAAGAGGAGATCATTTTTGCGAGATAGTCAAAAGAATAATCGAGAGAGATTTATAGAAAATGTTGAACAAAGAAGAAGTTAGGGATAATAAAACAAAACATAGGATAAATCCTTTTATATGGGTTATCCCCCTCATATTGAGCGGGATAGGTATCCTTATGATTACATCGACAACAAGCCCTAATTCATTTACTCTTACAGGCACTCCTTTCCAGATGGGAATAAAACAGGGAGAGTGGCTACTTATTGCGTTATCGGGAATGTTTGTGGTTTTTGCGATACCGTTGCGTTTCTGGTACAAAATCAGTGCCCCTTTATTGATTCTGACCTGGCTGATGTGCTGGTTGCCCCTTCTTCCGGGCATAGGCACGAGCGCTGGCGGGGCGAGCCGTTGGATAAATGTTCCAGGTTCTTCTTTCTCGATACAGCCGGGTGAGTTGCTCTGCCTAGCTATAACTCTCCATCTTGCAAAACTTCTTTCAAGTTGGGACAAAGATCCGGGAAGAGCTTTTCTATCCACGATAATACTTGTGGTATTGGCCGCTATACCTCTTTCTCTACAGCCGGACCTAGGTACGATTATACTGATATTTTTTGTCTCGATGGGAATGTACGTGGAAAGGATAGGCTGGAAATGGCCGATACTTGCCGGCGGGTTACTTGGTGGAATTGTCTTCACGTTGCTGATATTTTCAGAACCTTATAGGATGAAAAGAGTTGCAGCTTTTTTGAATCCGTGGAGTGATCCTTTGGGCAAGGGTTTTCAGGCGATCCAGGGACTCATAGCATTTTCCAACGGGGGTTTCTGGGGAGCAGGGTTGGGACATGGTTTTCAAAAACTTAACTACTTGCCTGCGGCATATACAGATTTCATTTATGCAGCGATAGGGGAAGAACTTGGGCTTATTGGTACGCTCGGCGTTATAGGCCTTTTTGCTTACTGGGTCAGTCAGACGAAAATGATTTATTATAGAGTCCCTGATGGTTTTAAAACATCCCTCACCTGGGGAGTAACTCTTACAGTAGTCCTACCGCTCGTAATAAATGTGGCAGGAGTTACCAAGATGATTCCTTTGACTGGAATGCCGCTTCCTTTTTTAAGTTATGGAGGAACGTCACTTCTAACGATGTGGTCGAGGGTAGGAATAATACTTCGTCTGGAAAAAGAGAGCTACCAGAGAGAGGAATAGATTATGACCCGTAAATTGCTTCTTGTTGCCGGAGGGACAGGCGGACATATATGGCCGGCCATATCTTTTGGAAAATGGATTGAAAAAAACAAGCCGGACATAACTGTCTCATATCTTTGCGGAAACCGTCCGATGGAGTTGGAGATTTATCGTGCAGCAGGGATAGAGCCACATCAACTGAATATTAAGGGTTCTCCTTTCTCAGCGAATGGACTGGAAAAATTTAAACGGACATATGATCACCTTTCCGCTGTAAAAGAATCTGCCCGTATAATCAAATCTTTAGCGCCTAACTTCACCTTGCTTTTTGGAGGATATATCTCTTTTCCTGTCCTTTTAGCCTGTAGAATGTCTAAGCGCCCCGTTGTAATTCACGAACAAAATGCTTTTGCGGGAAAAGTCACAAGGATAGCTTCGATGATGGGAGTAGAAGTCTTTTCAGGTTGGAGCCAATGTTTTCCGTTGGCATCTTCAAAATTTACAAGGATAGGGGTTCCGGTCAGGGAATTTGTTAAAGTTTCTCCACGCGAAGCTTGGCAAAGGCTTGGAATACCCGAAAAATTTCCCGATGGGCCTAAGTTACTTGTCTTTTCAGGCTCACTTGGAAGTTCGGCAATAAAAGATATTGTTATCCAGATTTGCTCTGATAAAGAATTTTCAACTTGGACCTTTATCCTCCCTGCAATTTCTGAAAAAATTGAGAGGGTTCATGAAAATGTCTTTCTACTCCCGAAAGTGTGGGAGGCGGAACTGCTTTATTCTCTTGCAGACATAGCGGTGGTAAGAGGTGGAGGATCTACTCTCACGGAAGTTGCTGTTCTTGGTATCCCGTCAATTGTGATACCATGGAGTGGAGCTGCCGATAACCATCAGTATCACAACGCTGTTGCTTTTTCTTCTGAAAACAAAGCAATACTATGGGACGGGAATGGTTCGAGCAGCGATTTTGCAAAATGTCTGATCAGGTTGTATGATACGGTGTTGGATAAAAACGAAAATGATAGAGGGAAACAGCAAAATAGCGCAGGACGTATATGCGAGAATCTCTGGCTTACACTTTCTTCCTATTTTTGAAAGGAGAATTTTTTTGGCACTTCTAAATGACAAAGATCTTAAAACTAAAAACATCCATCTGATGGGGATCGGTGGGGCAGGAATGAGCGGCCTTGCGATACTGCTTGACGAAATAGGAGCCAGAGTGTCTGGATGCGATATGTTTCAGACCTCATATATGAAGAACCTCAGAGAAAGGAATATCCCAATTGAAATGGGGCACGATGCTAAACATATTGATGATTTCATGCCCAACATCTTGGTTTATTCAAGCGCTATCCCACAGGACCACTCTGAGATATTAAAGGCCTGGCAACAAGGCATCACGGTTTCACGCAGGGCTGAGATACTCAGCCTTATATTCAACTCAAGGCGTGGCGTTGGCGTAGCCGGGACTCACGGTAAAACGACTACTTCTTCAATGATTGCTCTTATTGCTGAGCTTGCAGGTACTAGTCCCACAGTTGCCATAGGCGGTGAATTAACAGATATAGGTACAAATGCCAAACTTGGACAAGGGGAGTACATGGTTGCAGAGTTAGATGAAAGCGACCGCTCTTTTGTATATTTTCACCCGGAGATAGCATTGATAACAAATATCGACTGGGACCACAGAGACCACTATATGACGTTTAAATCTGTAACAGATGCCTTTGCGGAATTTCTAGCCAACAGGAAAGAGGGCGGAAAAAGCATAATCTGCATGGAAGACCCCGGGGTTAACACGCTTTGTTCTGATTACGGCGTAAGTGATGGTCTTATCACATATGGCTGGGGCACGGGTTGGGACTGGGGAGCAACAGAAATTGAACATAATGGCGGTGGTGGGGTCTCATATACCTTGAACCGTAATGGTGAAAAAATTGATAGGATGACCCTTGCTGTTTCCGGAGAGCATAATGTTCTGAATTCTCTTGCCGCGTGTGCAGCAGTTAATGAGATGGGGATTTCTTTGGAAAAAGCTAAAAGTGCTTTGTCAAGATTCAAAGGCGCAAATCGCCGTCTTCAGAGAATGGGAGAGGTTTCCAATATCCTAGTTTACGATGACTACGGCCACCATCCGAGCGAGATCTCTGCAACACTGAGCACAATTCGTAAGATATTTCCCAAACGCCGGATTGTAACTGTTTTTCAGCCGCACCGTTTTAGCAGAACAGCGGCATTGTACAAGGAGTTTGCAGATGCTCTATCTCTTGCTGATAGGGCCTTCATTCTGCCGGTATATGGATCTGACGAAATGCCAATAGAAGGGGTTTCGTCTAAGATGATTTTTGATGCTGCGTCAGAGGACAACAGAGCCCACTATGAACTCTCAGGTAATTTTGATGACCTCGTTCGCTCCGTTTGTGTTTGTGCGAGAAGCGGCGATATTATCCTTACAATAGGTGCAGGAAGTGTAGGTACACTAGGCCAAAAAATATGTGAAACCCTACAGGTTATGGATATCAAAGAGGGGATAGAGTAATTTGCTGAGAGATTTTCCTCTTAGAGACCTGAATACTTGGGGAGTAGGCGGTACTTGTATTTCATACGACTCACCCAGGACAGCATTAGAAGCAGAAGAGTCTGTTGCTGAAGTAATAAGAAATGAAGAGAAGCTGTTTATCATTGGAGCAGGGTCTAACGTACTTATATCTGACGGTCACATCAATGCCGCTGTCATACATACTGAAAGGTTGGATTCTGTACAACCCAGCCGAGAGGAATTTGATAAGATTATAAGGATTGAGGCAGGGGCGGGTGTCCCAGTAAGAAAACTGCTCGAACTGTCGGTAAACGAAGGGTACGAGGGACTTGAATTCCTCACAGGAATCCCCGGAACTTTGGGGGGAGCTTTATGGGGTAATGCTGGTGCCGCAGGACACGGATTCAATGGGCTTATCAAAGAGGCAGACGCTGTAGACTGGAATGGCCGTAGCTTCAAGATTGGCGAAGAATCTTTTAAGTGGGGATATCGAACATGCCCTGTCGACAAGAGCACAGTTGCGCTTATTACTTCATGCGTGATCTATTTGAATTCAGCACCTAAAGAAGTTATATTTAGTAACATCAAAAAGTTTGCCAGCTTAAAAAAAGACCAGCCGCTGGGGAAAAAAACTTCAGGTTGCGTTTTCAAAAACCCTCCCGGAATGTCCGCAGGACGTCTCCTGGATGAGTGCGGATGCAAGGGCATAAGTGTCGGAGGGGCGGTAGTTTCAAATTCTCATGCTAACTTTATTGAAAATGTCGGAGATGCATCATCCCAAGATATATATGAACTTTGTGAGCTTTGCAGAGAGATCGTGCTTAAACTTTGCGGGGTAGAACTTGAATATGAAATTAATTTTTTGGGCACCTTCAAGAAGAACTAGGAAAAGACTGAAGATTTTTCTGCTTTTTTTCTCTCTGGCTGCTGGAGTAATTGCAGCTGCTGAGTCAAGGTATGCTGTTTTCAGGCTCTACGGGATCGATATCGATCCGAGGGGTATCCTTTCAGAGCAGGTTGTTTGGGGTACGATAAAGCCTCAGCACGAAAAAATGTGGGTTTTGCTCTGGTTGTCAAAGGAGCAATACTGCGAAAATATTGAAGCATACTATCCTGTAAACTTGAGGATGGGACTGTCAGGATGGGGAAAATTTAAGTTAGAAGTAATGCCTCTTGAGCCTGCGTTAAGGATGTACTGGGGAGGTAAATTCTGGTATGTTGCAGCTGACGGAAGAATTTGGCTTAGCTCGCTAAAAGAGAACACATTTATTAGTTCTGAAAAAGCTGATGCTCTTCCTCTGCTCTCTTGGAGCAGCGACAGAGCGACACCTGTAGACCTTTCGGCAAATAACGGCAACGTTTTTCTCTCTAGTCTGCCAATTGACAGAGTTTTTCTTTGGAATGAAAACATGAAAGCTCTTGGATGGTCAGACAAGGTTAAATTTATACAGGCCGGTATCAAAGAAGGAAAAAACGTTGTTCGTCTTATTTTTTATAACTCAGAAGGTGGCAATGGTGCAAACATTATGATGTCAGATGACCCTAAGGAATGGCAGACGGCAGGATTGGCGATAAAAAAAATATATCCTTCGATTTCAAAAATTCCTTCAAATGTCTTTATTGATACTACATACAAAGGTAAAATTCTTGTGAAAAATAAGGTACAATAAGTGTTGAAAAGTTTCTTATCTAGAAGAGAGGGGGCTATTTGATTGTTTAGGAAAGCCTCAGGTTATTCATCGGATCGGGAGCCCGTATTCCTTGCAGGGCTTGACCTTGGAACTAGTAAGGTCACAGTTGTAGTTGCAGAGATGGAGTATGGGAGCGAGGAAGCCCAGATAATCGGTGTTGGACAGGCTCCGTCAAATGGTATAAGGAAAGGACTTATCGTCAATCTTGATCAGGCCGTACGTTCGGTAAGGCAGGCAGTCAGCGATGCACAGAATATGGTTGGTCAGGACATTACCGAAGTCACAGTGTCTTTTGGTGGTGGAGAAGTGACAAGTATTCGTACAAAAGGGATGGTTTCCCTTGGACGTGCTCCTCGTCCTGTTATGCAGCTTGATATCGAGAGAGTTATAGAAGCTGCACAGGCCGACGTTTCTGTTCCCTCAAACCAGAGTATTTTGCATACCATTCCGGTAGAGTATTCCCTTGATGGGAATGCAGGAATAGATGACCCGTTGGGTATGACGGCTATAAAGCTGGATATTGAGCTCCAGTCTGTTATAGTACCTACTTCAACAATACAAAACGTTCTGAACTGTGTAGAAAAGGCAGGTCTGGATGTTTCTGGGCTCGTTTTGAAACCTCTTGCTGCAGCGCTGGGAGTTATCTCTCCGGAAGATGCTCTTGCCGGAGCTGCAGTTATAGATATAGGTGGAGGCACGACCGGGGTTGCGGTTTTTTCTGACGGCAGGCTGAAGCATATTGGCCTTATATCAGTTGGCGGCGACCATATAACTAACGACATAGGAAACGTTTTGAAACTCCCGTTAAACAAATCCGAAGAGCTAAAAAAGGAAATTTCTGTTTTTATCGCCCCGGAAGATCCTGGGGAAACAGCTGATTTCGTTTACAACGGCAGAAACTACAACATATCTAAAAATGATCTTCATGAAATAGTAAGATGCAGAATGGAAGAGTTGTTCGATGATTTGATTCGTCCGGAAATAAAAGCAGCCGGTATATCTATGTTGCCGGCAGGAATAATATTGACGGGCGGAGTCTCAAAAACAGAGGGTATAGATGCGTTTGTACTTGACATTATGGACCTTCCTGCAAGGGTATCATCGCCGTTGGATGCCAATAGAATGCCTCCCGGAAGGAATACTCAGGAATACTCTTCTGCAGCCGGTATCATAAGATACATAGTAGAAAGGGAGAGGGATCCCTTCCGCTACCTTGACAATCCACTTATCCATGGGGTATCCGTAGATAATACGGGTAGATCTTCGATAGTACCTGAGACAAGGGTGAGGATAAAGTTGGATGAAAACAACAAAGCTTCAGGTTCCGGCTTTAATCCGCTCGAAGGGCTTAAAAACGCCTTCAAAGATCTTTTTTAGTATGCAGACCCTGAATAACTAAGAGGGGGATTTACTGTGGTTGATATGACTGAGATTTTTCAGCTGGATAAATCGAATTATCCTACAAGAGAAGTAATAAAAGTATTTGGAGTGGGCGGTGCGGGCAATAACGCTCTGAATCACATAATCAGAGGCGGGCTCAACGGAGTTGAATTTATTGCTGCAAATACTGACATGGCGCACCTTGAACTCTCTGAGGCTCAAAATAGAATTATTTTGGGAAAAGAGCTCACTAAGGGGCTAGGCGCTGGTTCTGACCCTGAAATAGGGTTTAAATCAGCAGAAGAATCAAGAGAAGAGATAAGAGCTGCAGTAGAAGGATCTGATATGGTTTTTATTGCAGCCGGCATGGGCGGTGGGACAGGAACAGGCGCCGCTCCTGTTATAGCATCTATCGCCAAAGAAGCAGACGCTCTCGTCGTGGCCGTAGTTACCCTTCCTTTTTCATTCGAGGGCAAACGCCGTATAGCTCAGGCTAACCAAGGTGTAGCGCAGCTTAGAGATAAAGTTGATGCGCTTATTGTGATACCCAACGACAGGCTTCTAGGCATTACAGAGAAAAAAACTACAATAAATGATGCCTTCAGGATAGCAGACGGAGTCCTTCATCAGGCGGTACAGGGAGTGACTGATCTCATTCTGCGCCCCGGACTTGTCAATGTTGACTTTGCCGACGTTAGAACGATTATGTTGAATGCCGGTTCTGCGATAATGGGCATAGGAGAAGGTTATGGAGAAAAACGCGCTGCCATAGCTGCCTATAATGCAATCAACAGCCCTCTGATGGATACTAACATGAGTGGTGCAAAGGGAGTCCTTTTCAACATCACCGGAGGAGCAAATGTAGGGATACATGAGATAAACGAGGCAACAAGAATCATTACCGAGGCTGCAGACGAAAACGCCTTCATCATCTGGGGACATGTCTTTGATCCGGAAATGGATGATTCCATACAGATAACAGTTATCGCAACAGGTTTTGACGCACAAGTAAAGAAGGAAATCGCTCCTAACCTAGGTTACTTAAAAAATGTCGATATATCGGCCGTAAGGCATCTTAATGCTTTTAGCTCGACCAGAAGTACATCCCAGCCCCACTTTCAGCAAACAGTTTCGAGCGTTAAAGATAGTGTGGCGGAAAAACCTGCTGAAACCCAGCCCGAAAGCTTTTTGAGCGACTTAAATAAAACAGCTTCAGACGATAATAAATCGGACAATTTTTCTTCCTCTTTTTTAGAGAAACAAGATACTCCCACTGTTACAAGAGCTGCAAGGACCGCTCCTGTTCAGCACGTCCAACCGCAGGATGAAGATATGTTTAAGGAAAGCGGGGCGCCGGCTGATCAGTTTGATGTTCCTGCTTACATTCGCAGGAGGCGTGAATCCTGAGAAATAAAAGAGAATCAGGCTCTTGCACAGGGAAAATAACCGCATGGCAGAGCTGGAAAGAATATCGCATGGATGAAGAGTGCGTGACAGAGCTGCCCAAGGGGGGGGACCTACCTTGGGCCCTCTTTTATCCCGCAGATTACTCAGTAGCATCGTCAAACTTGGGATATCATTATGTTTACAGGGTATTAAAGGAGCTTGGCGTAGCAGTAGAGCGTTTTTGCAATGATCCTATCCCGTTTCGATCTATTGAAGGAGACACTCTCTTGGAGCGTTTTCCTGTTATTACTGCAAGTGTCGCCTATGAAGGTAACGTTGAGGTATTTTTTAGATGGCTGTGTGCCGCCAATATTCCCCTCCATTTTGAGGATAGGCAGTCAGGCAACTTTCCAATTATTGGAGCGGGGGGGGCTATGTCATATATAAACCCACTTCTTCTATCCGCTGTTTGTGACTTTATAATTTTAGGAGATGCGCTTGATGCATTACCTTTTGTTGTAGAGTCATTACGTGAATATATTATTCGGGGAGACAAGCCAAAGCTTCTTGACCGTCTGGCAGAGCACCCCTCTATACTTGTTCCGTCACGGCATATCAGAAATGGCAGTGTTTTAGTAAAAAGGGTATTGGGGAACGACCAGCCGCTTAATGCAGATTATCCGATGAACAGTACCTGGGTTACTCCTAGAAGTACTTTTGGGAAAACTTTACTGGTGGAATTACAACGAGGATGTATTAGAAACTGTAGTTACTGTACCCTCCCAGGATGTTTCGGTAAAATGAGGTTTCGAGATGCAGAATCGATAAAAGAGAGTCTTGAGGAAATATTTTCAACAACCCAGATAGACCAAGTTGGTCTTGTTACTCCTGAAGCTGGTGACTATCCTCAGATCGAAAACCTACTCGATTTCCTTGAAAGAGAAAACAAGGGAGTTTCTTTTGCTTCATTGAGGATAGACAGAGTAACAGAAAAGATGCTCTCTGCCCTTAGAAAGGGAGGTAGACACAGTATAACTGTCGCACCTGAGACTGGAAGCGATAAACTTCGATTCTCGTGCGGAAAAAAATTTACAAATGACTTAATTATTGAAAAAATAGGGATGGCGAGTTCTTTGGGGATCGATCAGGCCAAACTTTACTTCATGATAGGTCTACCTGGTGAAACAGATGATGATATAAAAGCCATTGCTGATTTATCTGGCAGGATAATTTTAGAAACGGGGCTTAACCTTATACTCTCTGTTAATCCATTTGTGCCCAAACCAGGTACGGAATGGAAAACAATGGAATTTGAAGGAGCAGCAGGAATTAGAAGGAAATATAAGATTCTGCTAAACGAGCTCTCTAAAATAAAAAAGAAAAGACCGCAGGTACGACTTACAAGCCCAAAAGAGGCGGAAATCGAGTTCTCTCTCGCCTGGTACGGGTATAATGAAAGCGTTGAACTGGCAAAAAACAATGGGATTTCGAAAAAAGTTCATTTTAACCCTGCCGCCAGGACGAAAACGCTGTTAGAATTAGAGAATCTCTGGTAATTTAATCGGGGGGTTGTTGCATGGTTACAAGAAAAACACGGAACTATAGAGACAGAAAAACGATGACAACATTTGGACAGTATATATTGCCGCTAACCGTTATAATGGCGGTAGCACTGCTCTTTTTCAGTGTAAAACTCTTTTTTTTCAACTCAAATAACATGGATGACATAGTGTTAAACGAACGAGACGCAAGCAAGAACGAGACAGTTCTGAAAGCTTCTGAAGAAAAGGTTGTTGAATCAATTCCTGATCCGTCTGAAAAACAGAAAGTGAACGTAAAACCAGCGCAGCCGGTAAATATAAAAAAAGAAGCACCTAAAAAAGAAAATAAAGTTACAGTTACTCCAATTCCCAAAGCGCCGGTGAAATCATCGGAAACAGCCAAAGTGACTGACGTTAAAGTTGAAAATCCTCAGGCGACTTCTGTAACGAAAGCTGCAAGATGGGACATACAGATAGGAGCATTCACTTCAAAAGAGAATGCGCTTCAACTTATAGAGAAAACAAAAGCAAAGGGATACTCTGTCTACCTATCAGAAGAGAAAAAAGATGGATCTCCAATTTACAGAGTACGTGTAAAAAATCCTAAAACAGGGAGAGAAGAGGCTGTTGGTCTGTCTAATAAGCTTAAGGCAGAAGGATACCCCATTTTCCTTGTTGAAATAAAGTAACCTCTCTTAAAAAACATTTATATGAAAGGTCGCTGTATCGATGTCTGGTTTTGTAAATGAGGTCATACCTCGCGTACAGGCCCTACAGTATGTAGCTGAGGGGCTCTCATTTCCGTGGTCTACAAATACTGTAGACATACCACTTAATTCTGCTTTGGGTAAAAGAATCTCTGGTGATGTAGAAAGTGCAGAGCAGTATCCTCCCTTTAAAAGAAGTCTCAGGGACGGGTTTGCTGTCCACAGTCCCGATGTTGTGGCTGCTACTTCCGGAACTCCCACATTCTTAAATAAGATCGGCGATATTCCAATGGGCGTTCTGCCTAATACCACGATAGGACCGGGGGAAGCAGTAGGTATTCCTACCGGGGGCCTACTTCCGCAAGGGGCAGATGCAGTTGTGATGCTTGAACATACCACTTTTACCGGTGGATGGGTGGAGGTTAGGGAAGCAGTTCAGTCAGGAGAAAATGTAATTTTTGCCGGAGAAGAGTTTTCTGCTGGACAGAAGATTCTTTCAAGAGGCGACATGGTGGACTTTCGAACCATGAGCATCCTTGCAACCTTGGGTATAAAAACCGTGCCTTGTGTGAATCTTAAAATAAAAGTAGCAAGTACCGGAGATGAAATAGTTCCTGTTGAGACATCACCCCTTCCACCCGGAAATATAAGGGATGTCAATGGATGGTCTGTTAAATCGCTTCTTTCTAGGTATGGTTTTGATTCTGAATACATAGGGATTCTTTCCGACGAAGGCGATCTCTTTGAGAAGAGAGTCAATGAAGAGTTGGCAGGATGCGATGTATTGATATTGAGCGGAGGATCCTCCGTTGGTATCCGTGACCATTGTTCGAGGGTTTTGGCAAAAATTCCAAGTCCTGGTTTGTTGGTTCGCGGTATCAATATAGTACCGGGGAAACCAACCCTCATTGCAGGCAGTCTCGCAGAAAAAAAACTGGCAGTAAGTCTTCCTGGCCACCCTCTCTCTTGTATTACCGTGACATATTTTGTATTGATACCTCTGTTGCTTAGTCTTATCGGAGCTCGTGAAACAGAATGCGGGATCAAGCTGGAACTTCCCATCTCTAAAGACCTAGCCGCAAGAACAGGACCGGAAGAGTTTGTTCCATGCAGAGTAACAGACAATGGAGAAATTACTCCGATACTTGCTAAATCAGGGTATATTTCCCCCCTTGCATTAGCAGATGGTTTTATTAGAATACCAGAAGATCGTGAGACAATAAGGGCCGGTGAGGCAGTGGAGGTATGGTTATGGTAGCTAAATACAAAGAACACATAGAATTAAGTACCGCCCTAGAAATACTTGAAAAAACTTTTGAGGGATGGGCAGCAAAAAATAAAACAGAAAAAAATATTTCGGCAGCTCTTGGCTGTGTATTGATCAAAGATATAACAGCACATAGAAACGTACCTCATTACGCAGCTTCTGCTGTAGACGGGTATGCAGTGGATGCTTCTTCAACCATTGGTGCATCCCAGGCTACACCGTTAAAACTTGTACCTTCTGCCTATCAGTGGATGAATACAGGGGCAGATGTCCCAAGTTGGGCAAACGCAGTTCTAATGATAGAAGATTCTTCGATTGATGGCGATGATCTTATTATTTTTCGGAGCCTCACTCCTTCAGCGAACGTCAGGCCTCTTGGCGAGGACGTTATGGCAGGCCAGATAATAGCAAGGGAGGGCGACATCGTCACTCCTGCTCTGATATCGCTTTTCTTGTGCGCCGGCATAGAAAAAGTTCCGGTTTACGACAGGCCCAAAACACTTTATATCCCGACCGGGGAAGAGATTATCTCAAGAAAAGAATGGCTTGCCGACCATAATCCAAAATCTGGGACAGTGGCAGAGAGCAATTCTCTCTTTATAGAGGCTTCCTTTAAGGAATGGGGATATGAGGTAGACGTAATGCCTGTAGTCCCAGATGATCCTGAGATATTAAAAGAAAAAGTTATTTACGGGGCAGAGAAATACGATTTGGTTCTGGTGGGAGCAGGCTCAGCCAAAGGCAGAAGAGATCATACTCTCGAGGTCTTTGAAGCGACAGGTGAGGTTCTTTTCAGATGGGTACGCATGAAACCAGGACGTCCTGCTATGGCGGCAAAGATAAATGACAAACCCGTAATTTGCCTTCCTGGATTTCCAATGTCAACAACTGTTGTCCTCTGGAGTATTGTTTATCCACTTCTAAACATACTTTCAGGAAAAAGTGAAGATTATCAATATCTAATTAAAAAAGCTGTTGGATGCAGGGAAATACGCCAGACAAAATTGCTTGTCCAGCACTCATCTCCGGCAGGTATACAGGATTGGTTGCGGGTCAAGACCGCAAAAGTTGGAGATACAACCTATTCATGGGCTCTAACATCGGGTGCGAGTGTCCTCTGGGCTCTTGCGGAAGCTGACGGGATTGCTCTTCTCCCTGCTTCAGCACTGGAGTGTGAAAAGGGAACAGATGTAACTGTCTGGATGAAAAGAAGCGTAGACTTTGATAAACGTATACTCTTCCAGGGGTCGGACGATCCCGCAATTCAACTCTTAGTGACCCCAATAAAGCGAAGAGGCGGAGACTTGGTTTCCCGTGCAGTAGGAAGTATGGGCGGGCTCGCTGCTCTGAGCAGGGGCGAGTGCCATTTGGCCGCAGCGCATCTTCTTGACGATAAGGATGGAACATACAATGATAGTTTTATCGAACGTTTCTCAAACGGTGAAAAGTGGGAAAGAATTCTTGTTTTTCACAGGATGCAAGGCATAATTGTACCGGCAGGCAACCCTAAGAAAATCAATTCTTTTGAGGACATGTGCGCCGGTGACAATGTTTTTGCAAATAGACAGCCTGGAGCGGGAACGAGGGTCCTTTTCGATTATCTACTCAAAAAAATAGGTAAACCGACATCTGAAATAACAGGTTATGAGCAGCAGTTTACGACTCATATGGAGGTAGCAAACCGTGTCTACACTGGCCTCGCCGATGCAACGCTTGGGATTAAATCAGCGGCTGACGCCCTTGGTCTTGACTTTATACCGCTCAAAGAAGAACCATACGAGCTGGTCATACCTTCGATATATATAGAGCATCCAACAATAAAAGCTCTGATGGATAGCCTTCTAGACGGCCAATGGAGAGATTCTGTCGAATCAATGGGAGGCTACAGGTGGAAAGACTGACAGATAGCTATGGAAGGAACCTCAACTACGTCCGTATCTCGGTGACTGACAGATGCAATTACAGGTGCAAATACTGCATGCCTCTCGAAGGAGTGGAGTACCTTGAACACAGTGAAATACTGAGGTATGAGGAGATAATTTTTTTATGCAGAGCGCTTTGGGAACTAGGGGTAAGGAAAGTAAGGTTTACAGGTGGCGAGCCCCTTGTACGCAAAGGACTTGTCGGCTTTCTTAAAGATCTTAATAAAGAATTCCCCGATATGAAGACGGCACTTACGACAAACGGCTCTCTGCTACAGCAGTACGCAGAGCAGCTTGCAGGAGTGAATCTACATTCACTTAATATAAGCTTAGATACCTTAGATCCTGTAAAATTTGCAGATGTGACAAGGCTTGGAGATTTGGACGATGTAATAGCGGGGATAAGGGCTGCTGTGAAAGCGAAGATAAGGAACATCAAACTCAACACCGTGATTATCAGAGGTTTTAACGACGGAGAAATAGGAGATTTAATGGCTTTCTCTAAGGAGATGGGCGTATTGCTCAGACTGATAGAATTTATGCCGCTCGAAGACGACGTTTGGGACGAAAAGGCATTTATAAGCGGTGAAGAGATATTAAAAATGCTTCCCGAAGGAGATTCATGGAAAGCCGAAAAACCAGATTCCCTGGAAGCTGGTCCTGCTAAATACTACAGGAATGAGAAAACAGGTGATTCAATAGGAATAATTACCGCTGTTTCTAATCATTTCTGCAAATATTGCAACCGTCTCAGAATTTCGGCTACAGGGAAACTTAGGACCTGCCTTTTCTCACCTGATGAAGTCTCAATGAGACAACTCATACTAAATTCAGACAGCGATGGGCTTAAAGAGCTCATACTTCAGAGCATAAAAGACAAACCGAGATGTTGGAGCGATGTAAGAACCGGACACCAAAACATGTCCGGGATAGGAGGGTAAAATGGTAGAATATACTCACTTTGACAGTGACGGCCGACCGGTTCTGGTCGATGTGTCTAAAAAAAATATTACCTCGAGAACCGCATGGGCAGAAGGATGGATAGATCTTCCTGACGCGATATACGAGAAAGTTTCTTCCGGCAACCTGAAAAAAGGAGATCCTTTTCTTATTGCTGAGCTTGCCGGTATCATGGGAGCAAAGAAGACCCCTGAGCTCATACCCTTATGCCACACGATTAGGCTCGACAACGTGGTCGTTAAATGCAAACTCTCAGAAAGCTCTAAATCTGTAAAAATTACATGCGAAGCTACTGCAAATGAAGTAACCGGAGTCGAAATGGAGGCTCTTACTGGGGTTTCAGCTGCGGCTCTTTGCTTTTATGATATGTGTAAAGGTATCGATAAAGGCATGGTTATAAGGGAGATAAGGCTTATCAGAAAAACGGGCGGGAAAAGCGGCGAGTGGAACGCTGAAGGAGGTTATAATTTATGAGGATTCTCAGACTTTACGCGCCATCTCAGACAGGAGAATTTACACTGTGCTATGCCCACGCTAACTCCACCGGAGAAAGTTTTATAAACGAGGTTCCTATTGACATTACTTATGCATGTGCAGGTGATGACCTTTCTCAAGACGAGCCTTCACCAAAGATGACGATAGTTCTACCCAAGGGAACAGTACTTGGAGACGGAGATTTTCTTTCAGCAGGCAGAGGAGAAACTCTGCTTAGATGGAGTTCTTCACTTAAAAAATTTGCCGTATGCGCTCCGGGGTTCTTGAGTGTATCGTCACGCGTCAGCATATGGAAGGCAATAAAGACAGCTATTCTGACCGTAAGCGATAAGGGTAGCAAAGGTGAAAGAATAGACACTGCCGGACCTGAATTAGAAAGACTAATAACTGCCCAGGGCGGAGTAGTTGAAGATAAAAAGATAGTGCCTGATGAAAAAGACAAGATCGCTGAATGCATAAAACAGTGGTGCGAAGAGGGTTTTAACCTTGTACTTACAACCGGAGGAACAGGGCTTTCCGCACGTGATGTTACACCAGAGGCACTAATTGAAATTGCCGAAAAAATTGTCCCAGGTTTCGGTGAGATGATGCGCATGGACACACTCAAATATACTGAAAGAGCATTTCTTACAAGGAGTGTTGCAATCATATATAAAAAAACCCTTGTTATTGCTTTTCCGGGAAGCCAACGGGGAGCAAAACAGTGTTTCGAGGCAATAGTACCTGCTCTAAGACATGGAGTTGAGACTTTGGCAGGTTGGGACAGCGAGTGCGGAGGCTAAAATACTGCCGCATGGACAGCGGCGTGAAACGGCGATTTTATCGCCGTGAAGCAATGGTGAAGCAATGGTGAAGC